>NZ_CAKJTR010000055.1:0-16885 GCF_917627355.1 Protofrankia sp. Cj3
GATTCTCGTGTTGACTTTCGAGTGGCAGCTGTTTGCGGTCATGTCGATTGGTAATCGTTTGACTCTCAAGAGTGATCTGATGTGACGGAGTCCCACGTGTCGGATGTGCGTCGCAGTGACGTGTGGGTGGCGGGCGAAGGAAGCTGGCGTGCCTGCGAGAGGATGCCGGAGGTGTACGTGCCTCAGGCGGGTGCCGACCGGCGTGCGGGCGGGTGCGCTCGCCAGTCGTTGTCTCGAGTACGACGTCCGCCGCGAGATTCCCTCGGGCCGCCGAGTACGCAGGAAGAGCCGTGATCGTGTGCCATTCGGCCTACTGGGTAACCGAGAGTGAGGTTGGGATGGCGGTGGTCGGTTCGGGGATCGCGCCGGGCCCCCGGCGGCGTGCCGGCGGTCGGCCGAGTTTCACACCGTCGAGAAACGGTGTGCCAGCACAATATCCGACGGCGCTGCGAGCATGGTCTATTGCGTGTTACCGGCAGCCCCGGGCAACGCCGTCAAAGGATGGGTGGGCGAATGTACCGATACCTGCTGTCCATCCCGCGTGACCAGTACGTGCCGACAACCTGTTGGCGGCCGAACAATGGGCCCTCGGTTGGCCTTCGCCCGGTGAATAGCGATTCGGCGGCTTCGATCTCACCGGCGTGGCGATGCCGTATCGACCTTTCGGCCGGACTTATTCGGGCGGCACGAGGTGATTCGCGATCGACAGATGATTGTAACCGCCCGTGCCGTTGCCGACGCAGCTTGGGAGTGACTCTTGGACCACGTTCCCGTCAGTATCGTCATCCCCGCCTTCAACGAGGCGCACCGGCTCCCGGAGGCGTTGCCCCGGCTGGTGGCCGTCGTGGGCAAGCTTGCCGGCGCGGAGGTGATCCTTGTTGACGACGGCAGTACCGACCGCACGGCAGAGGTTGCCGAGAAGCTGCTGAGTGACCTGCCGCGAGCGCGTGTCGTGCGGCTTCCGTGGAATTCCGGTAAAGGCACCGCGATCCGTACGGGCGTCGCGATAGCGCGGGGCGCGTCGATCGTGTTCATGGACGCGGACATGGCCTCGGACGTCAACGATCTTCCGCTGCTTCTCGCGGCGCTCCAGGAGGCCGAGGTGGCGTTGGGGTCGCGCCGGATCGGTGACAGCGCGCTACGCACCAGCGGCCGGCGGATGGGGAGCTGGGCGTTCAACCAGATCACCCGTACGCTCGCGGGACTCGACGTCGCGGACACCCAGTGCGGCTTCAAGGCCTTCCGGCATGCCGAGGCGAAGCTGTTGTTCAGCATGTCGCGGTCCACCGGTTTCGGCTTCGATGTCGAGGTTCTCTCAATCGCGCGGTCCATGGGTTACCAGATCGCCGAGGTCCCCGTGCGCTGGTCGGAGATGGCCGGTGGGACCTTCCGTGTCACCAGGCACACCCCGGCGATGCTGGTCGACGTGTTGCGGGCCCGGCGCTACCGGCGGCGCCGCCCCGCCATGCCCACTCCGTTGCGCCTGCGAAGCGGCGAGGCGCAACCGTCGGTGGTCGCGCAGCCGGTGCCCACGCCGGTGCCCACGCCGGTGCCCACGCCGCTGGCCGCGGTGCGGCGGCCGGCTGTGGCGGCGGCCGGCAGCGACTCCCATCCCGAACTGACGGCGGAGGCATCCCGGGTCCCGGTCGCGCGCGTGATCAGCATGGGCGCGGGCGCTCTGGCGGCGGACGCCTGCGCGGCGGAGAAGCCCGGGTCGGTGAGGAGCGGGGGTGGACGGGACATCGGTCTACAGCCGACTCCGCGCGAGGTCGTATGAACTGTGCTCGACCGCGCGGTTCGGTTTTCCGGCGGCTGCGATGACGCCGGGGGCGCCGGAGCGGGTGGGCCGGGGGGCGTCACTGAGCCCGCGGCGCGGCGTGCCCGCGCCCGGCGGCCCCGGCCGCACGCCACGGTGGCCCATAGCGGTGATGGCTGCCGGTTTCATCCTACTGTGTCTGCTTCAGGCGCCCGGCAGGATCGCCGCGGATACCAAGATTGACTTGGCGGTGAATCCGCTCCGCTTCCTCGCGGGGAGCACTCATCTGTGGAGTTCGGCCTCGGATTTCGGCCTGTTCCCCAACCAGTACGTCGGCTACCTGTTCCCGATGGGCTCGTTCTTCGCCATCGGGAACGTGCTGGCCCTGCCACCATGGGTCACCCAGCGGCTGTGGATGGCGCTGATCCTGACGGTGGCGGCCTGGGGAGTGATCCGGCTCGCCGATGCGTTGCGTGTCGGTGACCGGGCGTCCCGGGTGGTCGGCGGACTTGCCTACTCCACATCGCCGTTTGTGCTGGGAAAGATCGGCTCGAGTTCCGTCGCGCTGACGGGGAGCGCGATGCTGCCGTGGATGGTCTTGCCGCTTGTGCTCGCGATGCGGCGGGATGCGCCCGGATCGCTCCCGCGGTTGTCGCCGCGGCGGGCCGCGGCGCTGTCCGGTCTTGCGATCTTCGCTACCGGCGGCGTCAACGCGAGTGTCATCCTGGACGTTCTGCTGTGTCCGGCTGTCGGGCTCATCCTGGCCGGGACCGACCGGCGTGCCTGGGCGCTGCGGGGCTGGTGGGTCCTGGCGGTGTTGCTGGCGACCGGCTGGTGGGTCCTGGCGCTGGGTGTGCAGAGGCGGTATGGGCTCAATTTTCTTCCCTATACCGAGACCGCCGGCATCACGACCGCCACGACATCGGTCGGCGAGGCTTTGCGGGGTGCCAGCGACTGGATGGCCTACCTGCGCCTGCCGAGCCCGTGGCTGCCCGCGGCGTCCGAGTACGTCACCACCGCCGCGGCGGTGATCGGGTCAGGCCTGGTCGCGGCGCTCGGTGTCTGGGGGCTTGCCCGCGCCGATCTGCCGTCCCGGCACTTTCTGGTGTTCACGTTTGGGATCGGAGTCGTTGCTGTCTGCGCCGCTTACCCCGGGCAGCCGGGAAGCCCGCTGGCTGGTACGGTCCGTGACCTTCTCGGCAGCCCGTTCGGCTTTCTCCGTAATGTGTACAAGTTCCAGCCGGTGATCCGGCTGCCGATGGCACTCGGCCTCGCCCATGCCCTGTCCGTCGCGGCCTCATGGCGGCTTCCCGACCGGGCCGCCGGTGCCGGCGGGGCTGGCGGGATCGCCCGGCGGAGTGCCGGCACCGGCGGGCGTGGCAGGGGGACCGGGCGGCGGGCTGGCCGGGCCGCGGTCGTCATCGCCACCGCTGCTTGTGTGATCACGGGAATGACCCCCGCGCTCGCGGGCACGATGACCCCCGCTGGATCGTTTCGTGAGGTTCCGGGTTACTGGGGGCAGGCCGCGGACTGGCTGGCGCGCAATCCGGCCGGCGGCCGGACCCTGGTGCTGCCGGGGACGGCGTTCGGCGAGTACGACTGGGGCCGCCCGCTGGACGAGCCGATGCAGTGGTTGGCACGGACACCCTGGGGGGTACGCAGCCTGGTCCCGCTCGGCGGGGTCGGAGTTACCCGGTGGATGGACGGGATCGAACGCCAACTCACGCTCGGGTCAGCGCCAGGGCTTGCCGAGGCGCTGGCCCGAGCCGGGGTCGGACAGGTGCTTGTCCGTAATGACCTGCAGAACAAGGACTGGGACGTACCGCCGTCATCCGAGCAGATCGACCGCGCGCTGAGCGGGTCCGGGCTGCGACAGAGCGCGGTGTTCGGCCCGATGCTCCCGGCTCGTTCCGCGGCGAAGGCCAGGCTGGTTCCGGCACTGCGCAATCCGGGCCTGCGGGTGCCCGCGCTGCAGGTGTGGACGCTTCCCGGTGGTGCCAGTCCGGTGCGGGCGTACCCGGCTGACACGGCTCTGATCGTCTCCGGCGGTGCCGAGGCGACCGTGGCGATGGCGGCGCAGCGGATCCTGCCCGACCAGGCTGTCGTGCTGGCCAGTGACCTGGCCGATCTCGGTGGGCACAGCGCTGTCTCGCTCGCGTCCGCCGTCGGTGTCGCGGGCGCCGCCGGCAGCGCTGATGCCGTCGGCAGCGCTGATGCCGTCGGCGGTGCTGATGCCGTTGCTGGTGATGCCGCTGCCCGTCGCGGCGCCATGGCTGATTCCGCTCCCACTGTGGATGACCCGGCCGCGGCCGAGGTCGTCGGTCCACAGAGCACCTGGGTGGTGACTGATACCTTCACTCGCCGTGACAACCGGTTCGGGCTCGTCCACGGCGGCCAGTCCTACGTCCTCGGTCCGCATGAGTACGCCGCCGGCGCCGCGGGGCCGCCCGCTCAGTGGACCGACCGGCCGGTGGCCGGGCATCAGACGACGGCCGGCTACGTCGGTGGGATGTCGGTCACCGCGTCGTCGTACGGCTTCGAACTGGTGGCCGCGACCGATCTGGCACCAGCCAACGCCGTGGACGGTGATCCCGGCACCGCATGGCAGAGCGTCAGAGACGACAAAGGCTCGGTCGGGCAGTGGCTGCAGGTCGATGTCGCGAGGATGATCGAGGTGCCGGCATTGACGGTGCAACTACTCGCGGAGAGCCAGGCTCGCCCGGCTGTGCGTGCGCTGAGGGTAACCACACAGGCCGGTTCGGTCGTGACCCCGGTCGAGCCGATCGAAGCCGCCCAGCGGCTTGCGGTACCCGCCGGCCCGACCCGGTGGTTCCGGATCAGCTTCGAACAGGTCAGCGGGGATGGCGACCCTTTTCTGGGCGCGGGAATCCGCGAGCTGACGATTCCCGGGATCACGTTTCAGCGGTATCTGCAGACACCCTTCGACGCGGCGCTGCTGTTCTCCGGGGCGAATTCCGGGCGCATCGTCTATGCGTTCACCCGGAACCGGGCCGATTCGTCCCAACCGTTCGAGGACGATGAGGAACGGCAGCTCAGCCGGCGTTTTGATGTACCACGGCCCATCGGCCTCACCGTCCGGGGCACGGTGGTCGCAAGCTCGGCCCAGCCGGAAAAGCGGGCGTTGGCTCTTCCCTGCGGATCGGGTCCGTTCGTCACCATTGACGGGCAGCGGTACGCCACCCGGCTCGATGCCTCGCGGGAGGACATCGAGGCGTCCCGGCCCGTCAGGATGGCTCTGTGCACCGATGGCGGCACGGTCTCCCTGAGCGTTGGCCCGCATCTGCTGACGACCGCACCCGGTGCGGCACCGTTCGCCGTCGACTCCATCACGCTCGCCTCCGCCGTCGCCGCATCGCCTCCGCCGTCGCCCGTCCGGACCACCCGCATCACCGGTTGGACGCCGGAGCGCCGCACGGTCGAGATCGCGGCGGGGGAGCGCAGCTACCTTGCTGTCCGGGAGAACGCCAATGCGTCGTGGACGGCGACCATGAACGGGGTGTCACTTCGGGCGATCAGGCTGGATGGCTGGCAGCAGGGCTGGATCATTCCAGCGGGCGCGGCCGGGAAGATCGTTATTAGGAACCTCCCCGGCCAGGCCTACCGTCGTGATCTTGGTGTTGGCATGGCCATGGTCGCTGGGCTGGCCGCGTTGGCGATGTTCCCGAGCGTTGGGCGTAGGCGGGCCGGCCGGGTATCACGCCGCTGGGGCGCTGGTAGGCGCGTCCGCCGCCAGCCGGTTGAGCAAGCGCACGGTCAGCTCCGCTACGGCGTCATGCTGGCCGGCATGTGCGCGGTTATGTTGGTCGCCGGCCCTGCCGCGCTTGTGGTCCCGGCGCTCGTGGCAGTCGCTCGGCGTTCGTCGACAGGGCTGTCCTGGCTTGCCGCTGGCTGCGTGGGCGTCGCCACGGCCGTGGTGACGCTGACGCCCGGCAGCCTTCCCGGGTCTGGCCGGGGGGCCTTTGGCTGGCAGGTCCAGCTGTGCGGCGCCGCCGCGTTGGGGTGTGTACTGGCTTCGGTGGCCGTCCACCGTGGCGCGCGGCCAGCCGGTCTTGTCCCGGCGCCCGTCCCCGGCCCGATGGATCGCGGGTAGTGGGATCAGCACGGTCCATCACCCAGCCCGCGGGCCCGGAGCGCCGGGCTTCGCCGAACAGCGCATGGTGGTGATCGGCTGGTGGAGCCGGGCGATTGATTGTTCATTGTGTTATAGTTAGCTGTCAATTGTTATTTTTGCGTTTGATCGTGTTTTGTGGTGTAGTTTGGCCGGAAGTCCCGGAAGGCATTGCCGGTTATCGCACTATCGGTTTCCGGCGTGCGTTCGGGTGACAGGCGAGACGCCCGCCGCTGTTCCGAGCTGGATCCCAGCGGCAGGCGTGAGGATGGGAAACCGGTGCGGGTGGGGTGTGCCGTGGGGACATTTCACCGCTGGGCCGTTTTTCGAGCGGGCCAGGCGGGCAAGCCGAAGGAAGGTGTCAGCATCGACTCCCGCGCGATGCGACGGCCCACGTCGCTTCCGGAATCAGTTGTCCCGCCGCTTCCGCACCCCCGATCCGGATCACTGCTGTCCCACTCGTTGGGGCTGTTTGCCACTGGCGAGGCCAGGGTGGGATCGGCGGACCGTGTGCGGGAACGGCCTTTTTCGGTGCTGGAAGATTTGATCATGGCATCGGATCGCCGCTCCGCGCCGATCTCGCTGGGAATGATCGCCCGCACCCGGGCGGCCATCGACCCCGAGAGCCTGCGGGCGGCGGTGCACAGTGTCCTGGCCCGACATCCCATGGCACGCGCCCGGTTGCGGACGGGTCCGTCCGGCCGCCGATGGTGGTTTCCGGATGCCTCGACCGACGACGCGGCGGTAGCGACGGTGGCGGTGCTGACCGGTGACGACGGCGATGATGTGTGGGCGCAGTTCGCGGATCTCTGTTCGCGCCCGTTCGACCTGGCCGCGGCACCCCCGCTACGGGTGCTGCACATGCGGCTTCCCGGCGGCGACGCGGTGGCGCTCGCCGCGCATCACGTCGCTCTGGACGGGCTGAGCGTGGCGACGTTGTTGCGGGCGATCCTGGAGCTCAGCGCGCCGTCGAGCGACGTACCGGAGATGGCTCCCCAAGCGGGAGGGCCGACAGCGAAGGCGGCCGAGCGGGCTGTCGCGAACCCCGTCCGCCCGGCTGACTGCCGCCCGGCCGCCGCCGGGCCGGGCCGCCCGGCCCGCGGGCGTCTGCCCGATCTCGCGGTGCCGCGGCAGTGGTTGCCCGGCCGGGTTGCCGTCACAGCCGCTCGGCGGACCCGCCATGACCGCGCTCTCGCCGAGCGTCATCACCCGACGTATGGCGTGCACAGCGAGACACTTCCCGTCCCGAAGCCCCGTCAGTCCACCTGCGGCGGGTCGGCGGCGACCGTCAATGATCTTTTGCTCGCCGCTGCCCAGGCCGCGGTGGAGCGCTGGAACAGCGCGGCTGGGCGGGCGACCGGGACGCTGCGGATGCGAATGCCGATCAACATCCGGGAGCGGGATGGGGATGTCGCGCTCGGCAACCACACGGGCGAGGCGGTGATAGCCACGACGTCCCGGGAGCGTCAGCGTCCCGACATCCTGCTGGCCGCGGTACGCAGGCAGACCGTAGCCAGCAAGGCGGCAGATCGGCCGGCGGGCGCCAGGGTCCCAGCCGGCGTTGTGGCCAGCCTGCCAGGCCCGGTGCGCCATGCGCTCCTGCGCGTCGCCGTGGCCCTGGCTCGGCCGCTGCTGATGCCGGCGGCCAGCGTGACGAATCTCGGCCGGATGCCCGACCTGCCGGCAGCGGGCACCGCTGGCCCACAGGTCACGTCGTTTCACTTCGCGGCGTTCGCCGGTATGCCGCAGGGGCTGGTAATCACCGCGGTTGGTTACGGCGATGAGCTGTATCTGACATTCTGCTACCACCGTGACTTATTTGATCTATATGCGGTGCGGCGCTTCGCCGCCCTGTACCGGACGGCGCTCGGTGAGCTGAGCTGATCGACTCGTGTGGGCTGATCGACCCGTGTGGCCGGCCCGGTCGGCGACACGCCGCTCACCAGCCCGTCAGAAGGATGAGGACGCTCCGGCAACAGGACTGTCCGCTTGCACGGCATCGGGAAGCGCGCAGCGGACCGCGGCGATCAGCAGGTCCTCCCCGGTCGCGGTTCGCACCTCGATCGGGCCGGTGACACCGGCCCGATCGAGTGCGGCACGTGCGTCGGCGGGCCCCGCACCGTAGAGGACCGCGACCGCGCGGTCGAAGCCGTCCCCGGCCCGGCCTGTGCCGCTCTGGCAGGGCTCGTCGCGGTCGGGGACATTGCGGTAGATCAGGTCGGTACGGCGCAGGGCTGGTAGCGCCTGGGTCGACGGCAGCGGGAACTCCGCACGGGTGACCAGCAGGTCAGCGCGTCGTGACTCGCGCGGGTGACGGCCGGGCGCACGGCTGCTCAGCCTGTCGATCTCGGTGGTCACCACGCGGGCGAGCAGCTCGGCGGTGGCGTCCCAGGAGAAGCACGCGGCCCACGCACGCGCCCGGTCACGCCAGCGGGCCGCCGTGACCGGGTCCGCGAGCGCGGAGAGCGCCATGTCGATCGTGGGTCCGAGCCCATCGGCATCGTCCGCCAACCAGCCGGTATGGCCATGGCGGACGGCATCGCGCAGCCCGGGTACCCGGAATGCCACCGCCGGTACGCCATGGGCGTTGGCCTCCAGCACGGACAGGCCCCATCCTTCGCCATGGGACGGATTGACGGTCAACCAGGCCGTGGAGAGCAGCTGGTCCCGTTGCCTGTCCTCCACGTAGCCATGCCAGCGCACAACGTCGTCGCCGAGACCGAGCCCGGCCGCGTGCCGGCCGAGGCGTTCCCGGTCCGGTCCGTCGCCGACCAGGTCGACGACCAGCCCGGGGTGGGCTGCGCGAAGCGCGGGAAGGGCGTCCAGCAGCAGATGCAGTCGTTTGTGCGGGACGAGCCGGCCCACGCAGACGATGGTCGGCCGGTCAGCGGGCCGGCTCGGCCCGTCATCCCGGGGCGTATCGACACCGCCGGGCACGATGAAACGCGGCCCGCGCAGCCTCAGGATCTCCCACGCTTCGTCCCGCGTCGAGGGTGACACGACGGCCACCGGACACCGCCGGTACACCCACCGGCTGCCCGGGGTCTCCAGGAGCTGTCCGATCCTGGCCACCGGCGCCGGGAAGTAGAGCGGGAACTGGCGCTGGTGGACGTGGTGCAGAATCTGGACGACCGGGGTGGCCGGCAGCACCAGCGGACTGAAGAACGGGATGCCGTTCTGGCAGTCCACCACCGCGTCGATGCTGTGCCGGTCACGGAGAAGGCGAGCCAGCGTGGCTGGATACACCCCGAACGTCCCGCCTGAGCGGTTGATGGTGATACCCCGTACGATCTGCGATCGTCGTGTGCCGGCCGGGCGGGAGGTGAGCAGGCTCACCCGCGCGCCGGCCGCGGCGAACCGTTCCGCGACCGATTGGCAGTACAGCTCGGCGCCGCCGGCCTGGGGGTGTTCAAGGTCACGCCAGTTGAGAAACACCACGTGGCGCCCGGCGAGCGCATCCAGCTGCCGGCCCAGGCCGCCCGCGGGTGCCGCAATTGCGGGCATCCGGTTTACTCCCTTCAGCTGGGCTCCCAGCTTGCCCTGTTGTTTTCGGCACAGTCCGGCCGCGCCGCCGCGCACGCAGCACGCCATACTCCGCGCGACGATGGTGCCAGATCGCCGGTACCCGATGCCGGCCGGGTGTGGCGTTGGCCTACGGTGGGTAGACGACGCTCGGGAAATGGCGGCAAAACGTCGGCACCGGGCCGGGCACCAAAGTGTGCGGGAGGAAGGTGGATGGCGATCGCCGGGCGTGGGCTGTTTGCGCGGGTGCTCTCCGGCCCTGGGTCGCTCGCGGTTGCCGGGGTTGCCGTCAATGGCGGAAATCTCCTGGCCAATCTGGTGCTTGCGCGCGTACTCAATGCCACCGGTTACGGTGCGCTGGTCGTTCAGACCGGGATTTTCCTGATACTTTCGATGGGCGGCTCGGCGTTGCAGGTCGCGGTGGTGCGGCGGGGCATACCCGGTTCCGGTGACAGCCAGCACGCGCGCGGTTTCTGGATTCACCGGCTGCGTGTTGTCTGCGCTGTCGCGGCTGCCGTCACCTGCGTACTCGGTCTGTTGGCAGACGGGCCGGTTGCCGCGATCCTGTCTTATCCGCATCCCTTCGCGATTGCCGAGGCAATTGCGGCGGCAGCGATTTGGGTCTCACTTTCGGTTGAGCGCGGACTATTGCAGGCGGGTCGTGCCTACCAGGAGCTCGCCGGCAACTTCGTACTTGAGGGCATTGGCCGAATCGTCGTTACCATTGCCCTGGTGTTCGCCGGATTCGGAGTCAACGGCGCGGGCCTTGGGCTGATTGTCGGTGTGTTGTGTGCCGCTGAACACGCCCGTCGGCGTACGGCCCTGAGCGCGCATGGCAGGCATGAACTGCCGGGCCCCCGATCCGTGCCCGCGGATGGGGGTCGCCGGCGGGCCAGCGGCCAACGGGTGCGTACCAGGCACGCTCTCCGGCGCGACACGATAACCGCGCTCGGGGCGCTCGTGCCGCTGGCGATGCTGCAGAACATGGATGTGGTCATCGTCGGCTGGCTCAACCCCGCCGAGGCCGGGGCGTACGCGGCTATCGCGACCGCCTGCAAGGTGCCGGTGTTCATCGGCCTGGCGGTCGCGAACTTCCTGCTTCCGGAGGCGGCCCAACGCCGGCAGCGCGGCCGTCCCGCCACGGCGGCCCTGCTCGCGGCGGTGGGTTGGGTGGTCGCCCCCGGCCTGCTGCTGGTGGGGCTGGGCGCGGTCGTGGCCGCCCCCATGCTTTCGGTCGTCTTCGGCCCGCACCTGATCGCGGGCGCGCCCGCGCTGTGGGTTCTGGCGCTCGCCATGACCTGTCTCGCCGTGACGCTGCTGTTCACCAACTACCTGCTGGGGGCCGGCCAGCAGAAGGTGGTGGGCGTGCTCGCGGCCGGTACGGTCATCACCGGCGCCGCCTTGGCCGCGGCCGGCGGCGACCTGTTCGCCACGGCGGTTGCCGCGCTCGTCTGCCAGGCGGTGACCGCGTCCATGACCGGTTTCATGATGCTGCGGGCACACCGGCCGGCAGCGTCGGATCTGAGCGTCCCGGTCGCGGCACAGCGGCCGGCCGGGCCTGCTACCCACCAGCCGGTCGCGGATCCCGGGCTGCCGACGCAACGCCCGCCGCGGTCCGCGGCACTGTCCAGCAGCTCTCGCGCCGAGCGGTAGCTCACCTCGCCGTTTTTTTGGTCCGGAGCATCCATGGCACGGTCTTCATCGGAGACTAGGAGCCATGCGTCGGAAATCCGCGTCGGGGGACTATCCGCCCGCGCCCAGGGATGTATCCGGCGACGCCGCTCAGAATATCGGGCCGGGTGGCGGCATCGACCGGGCCGCGGGTGGTCACGGGCTCGCCGTGGCAGCTGGGGAGCGGGCCGCGCCGTGGCCCATGCCGGCGGCGGATCTGACTGGTGGTGCTGTCCCGGGCCCCGTCCCGGCAGCGGTGCCGGCGGCGCCGGAAACCGGCCGGGGCGGGGCCCGGGGGAGGCACCGGGGCGCAACCCGCCGCCGGGTCGTGGTCGGTGCCGCCGCGAGTGGTCTCGGTGCCCTCGCGGCTACGGGCCTGGCAAAACTACTGGGTGGGCCACGGCCGGCCACTCCGTCCGACGCGCTCGTGTTGTTCGGCGCGCCCGGCAGCTTCGGGGACCGTGCCGGAGACACCCAGCTTGCGACAGTCGGTGTTGCGGGCTGGGGCTTTGGTCCCGGCCAGGCCGCCTATATGTCCACGGTCACATCCGATGGGACGGTGTTCACCGCCACCACGCCCTTCTCGGACAACCAGGCACAGCCGACCGGGACGGGCATGGAGCTCGCGGTGTTCGAGCCGGCTTCGGTGAGTTTCACCCGGCTGGTCATACCGTCGAGCACTGGGCGGACGGAGCTGCCGCGGGCCGAAACGAGGTTCCGCGGCGTTGGCGGAGCCGACGTGGCCGACGTGGCCGTGATCGGTGCGGGTCCGGACGAACGGGTGATGTTCGTATCGGCCATGCCTTATTTCGGGTGGGACACGGCTGTCTACGGGGAGCTGCCCACGCTCGGGCAGATCCGCCGCCCGGCGCGGGGCGGATCGTGGCGTTACGACCCGGCCCATTCGTGGACGACGGACCAGCTGGCCGCGACCGCGCCGCCGGAAACGTCGGGAAGGGCCTTTCCGCGTGAGGCCAGGGGCGAACCGCGATCGCCCCGTGGCCCGGCGGCGATCAGCAAGCTGCCGGCCAGCGGTCATCTGGTGATCGCGCAGTACTTCGGCGCTGGGAGCCTCGGCACGGAGCAAGGCGCGTTGCTGGTCGTCGACACCGCGGGCCGGGTACGCGCCAGCTGGCAGTACCCCGAGACCCACGTCTTCGGTATACCGGTGGTGGTGAGCCCCCGCGAGGTTGTCGCTGATCCTACCAGCAGGGCCGGCGATGAACGGTTTGTGCTGATCAGCGATTGCCGGACAGCGGACAACCGGGTCGTTTCGTTTCCCATCCAGGAGTTCTCCTACGCCGCGGGCACCGGGAGCCGGGCAGCCGGGAGAATCACTCCGCGCAGCCTCCCGATACGTGCCGCGGTGGACAACTCCCGGATGGAGACCGCCTGCTTCGACGGGAACGGCACCCTGTACGTTGCCCGTACCAGGGCGGACGGACTGCGTGCCGCCACCCTCGCGGTCTATCCCAAGATCGGCAGTGAGCGCGGCCTGGTCAGCCGCACGCCGACGGTCGACGGCTGGCCGGCGCAAAGCTGGGGAGCGCTGAACCCGCCCGAGTACTTCGTCGCGGGCACCGGCGAGGGCGGCCTCATCCGCAGCATCGTCTTCGATCCGGCCAGCGGGGCGGTTGTGCTCGCCGGGCTCGACGGTACGGTGCAGGTCATCCGGCCGTCGGGCCAGGGACGGCACATGACCTTCGTGGTGGGCCGGCCGGTGGATATCGGCCTGCGCGGCCTGCGCGGCCCCTCCACCCGCTACATCGGTGTCCGGCGAGGCGCTGTCGACGCGCACCGCGGAGTGATGTGGCTCCCCGTCAACCAGCTGGTGCTCGACGCCATCCCCTGGCCGTATCCACCGTTCAAGCTCGACCAGTGGCTGATGCGTGTCGACCTGCGTGCCGTACTGCCCTGAGAGCGACCTGCCGGAGCCTCTCACAGGCTCCGGCAATAGGGCGTTCGATCAGGAAGCGGCGCCCGGGTGGATGGATCGCGAGGCGGCGGAGGGAGGCGCCCTGTGGTGGGTGGCGACCGACGAGCCGGGGTACCCGTGCATCGCGCGGCGATGGACGGGGAGCGATGACGCGAGATGCCTGCCCTGGCCCCGCGAGGGCGCATCCCCTATTGCCGGTCGCTCCAAACCTGGTCAGGACGTGATGTCACGGTGCCTGAACAGCCCGGCGGCGACCACCACGGCCGCCGCGCAGAAGAGGAGAATCCGGCCGCCGGCCGCGGCGTAGGTGATGTGATACCCGTGCGCGCCCGCGGCGAAGGTGTCCATGAGCCGCGCGGGCAACCAGGTCGCCGCCGGGCTCCAGATGCGCGATACCAGCATCTCCAGCGGCAGGGCGTAGGCAAGGCCCACCGACACCGCCGCGGCGGGGGAACGGAACACGACCCCCGCCAGGACGCCGATGGTCGCGTATCCCAGGGATGCCATGAGCACGTTCAGGTATCCCTTGCCGATTTCGACCAGACCAGCGCTGCTGTGCCAGGCCGCGGTACTCACGCCCGTCGCGGGCGCGATCGCGAACGACATGGCGGCGGCCACCGCCATCGCCGCGGTGACCATCACAGTGACGAAAGCCGCCAGCGCAAGGCATTTGCCCGCGAGCAGGCGAAGCCGGTGGGGATAGGCTATGAGCTGATTACGCAGCGTCCCATGGGTGAAGTCGGAGCCGATCACGGCGGCGGTGACCGCGAGGGCCATCACCCCGAGCAGGATGCTGACGGCCTCCAGCCCCTGCATGACCCCGTCCGCAGCGGCCAGCGCGGTTGCCGTGACGGGCACGCCGTCGTAATCGCTGTGCCCGACCGACAGCATGGTCAATACCGCGCCGAGCGCTGCCACGGCGGCGATGGCCGCGAGCGTGCCGAAGAAGAATCGAGGACGGCCGATCTTGACCCACTCGGCTCGGAACATCGGCGTCATGAAACACGTCCAGGGATGTCCTGGGCCGGCACACGGGGTGAGTGGAAGCCGACCGAGGCATCCGGTGAACTGCGGCTACGCGGGATCAGATCCCCGTCGACCCCGCCGGTCGCCACCAGGAAGGTCTCCTCCAGCGTGGGCCGGTACGCGGTCAGCGCGCGCAGCGTGATCCCCGCTTTCATAGCGATCTTATTGAGGTTCGCGGCCACCGCCTCGGGGGCGTGCACGCTCACTGACTCGGTCGAGGGCTCCGGCGGATCCACCCGCAGGCCGTGGTCGCGCAGCAGAGCGGCGAGGCGTTCGGTGTCTCCCGCATGCTCAGGCGTCAGCACGAGCCGTGGATCCTCGGCGGCCAACAGGTCGGTCACATGCCCCTGGAAGAGCAGCCGGCCGGTCCGGATCATGACCAGATGGTCACAGATCTGCTCGACCTCTGACAGCAGGTGGCTGGAAACGAAAACCGTCATCCGTGCCCCGGCGAGGTCCTTCAGCAGGCTTCTGATCTCACGGATGCCCGCTGGGTCCAGCCCGTTGGTCGGTTCGTCGAGGATCAGGAGCTCGGGGCCGGGCAACAGCGCGGCGGCAATTCCCAGTCGCTGTTTCATGCCCAGCGAGTAGAGGGAGAACCGGTCGTCGGCCCGGCTGGTCAGGCCGACCGTGTCCAACGTCTCGGCGACCCGTTCCGGGCCGAGCCGGCGCAGGCGGGCCAGCAGCAGCAGATTGGCGCGCCCGGTGAGCCCGGGGTGGAAGGTCGGCCCCTCGATCATCGCGCCGACCCGGGACAGATAGCCCGCGGGGCTGCCGACAGGGTGCCCGAGCACGAAACCGTGGCCGCCAGTGGGGCGGATCAGCCCGAGCAGCATCCGCAGCGTGGTCGTCTTACCGGCTCCGTTCGGCCCGACGAAGCCCGACAACGCCCCGGTGGGAACATGCAGGTTGATCCGGTCCACGGAGCGCCGGGTGCCGTACTGCCTGGTGAGCCCCTGGCTCCAGATGGCGGCGTCGGCCGGTGGCTGCGGCAGGTCCGTGCGAGCCTGCCGTCGTGATTTTGTTCGCACCCGCGGTGGCCTCGCCGGAGTCTCCGCCGTCATTACGTGATTGCCTCCTCGCTTCCCCGCGCTGGTTGCTTCCCCACACTGGTTGGCTGCCGACGCTGGCTGGCCGCCGGGGCTGGCTGCCGGTGTCGGATTCGTGTGGCATCGCCTCCCAGCTGGTAAGCGTTGACCAGGCAGAGCGTAACGGATGGAGAAGTGTTGTGAACAACGGCGATCATTAACTCTCCCTGAGGAAGGCGCCACCCAGCCCGCCCTGGGCACGACCGGTGGGCGGCCGGCCCGTCCAGTGGGAGGTTCGTCACCCGTCAGGAGCGTCCGGCTGCGCGCGGCGCCGTCATCGTGCTGGGCGAGAATGCTTCGAGCCCGGCATCCAGGTGGCGAGGGTTCCGAGGGAGCGAAGGGAGTCACCGTGGCCGAGGTCGCGGGTCTGCGCCGGGGCATCCGGATGATGGTGGCCCTGGCCCTGGTCGTAGGCATCGCGACACTCGGGGTTGCGGTCTACTCAGCGGTGCGGGCCGACCACGCCACGGCCGAGCGGGGCAACCGGTTGGACCCCGCCGCGACCACCGCGGCCATGCTCCTCGCCGACTACGTCGACCAGGAGAGCAGCGTTCGCGGCTATCTGATCACCGAGGACCGCTCCTTCCTCGACTCCTTCGACGAGGCCGGCAAGCTGATCCCGGTGCACTATGCGCGGCTGGAAGCGCTGCTGGGTGACTGGGCTACGCTGATCATCCAGTTGCACAAGGTCACTCGAGCACATGAGGCATGGCTTTCGGAGGTGGCGCGGCCGGAGCTGGCGGCTATGAGCGGCGGCGCTGTGGTGGCTGCCCGTGACGTCGAGAAGTCCGTGATGGCTCGGACTCGGCTGAGCGCGCTGCGCACCGATGTGACCAATCTGGAGATCATGATTTCCCGGGAGCAGATATCCACCGTTGGCCGGGTTGCCGGTGCTCAGGATCTGCTGCTCAGCTCACTGGGCACCGCGGTGTTCCTGGTTGCGGTGATCGTGGTCACGCTGAGCGTTGTGGTGCGTCGCTGGCTGCTGCGGCCGATCGCCTCGTTGCGCCGCGCGGTCAACGCGGTCGCCGCGGGACGTTACGACACCCGCGTTCCCGCGGTCGGCCCCAAGGAGCTTGTCGAGCTCGCCGGCAACGTGGACGCGATGCGGGCACAGCTGGTGCGCCTTGTCCGGCAGAACGACCGGCTCTGGGAGGCGCTTGCCCAGGAGGGGCCCGCTGTAGTCGCCCTGCGTGACGCCCTTACCCCGTCCACCCTGCACGCGTCCGGGCTGATCGTGCGCGGGCGGGTTGATCCGGCTGAGGGGGAGCTGGCGGGTGACTGGTTCGATTCGGTCGACCTGCCCGGCGGCCGGGTCGGTGTGGTCGTCGGCGATGTCTCCGGTCACGGGTCGGCGGCTGGTGTGTACGCGTTGCGGCTCAAACAGCTGCTGGGCGCGGCGCTGACCGGAGGGGTGTCCGACCCCGGCGCGGCCATCGAATGGGTCGTGGACAATCTGGGCGAGACAGACGAGGTCTTCGCCACTGCCGTGGTCGCTGTGGTCGACCCGGCGAGCGGGACGGTCGAATATGCCAACGCAGGCCATCCGCAGGGGCTGCTGCTGCGCCGCTCGGGCCCCTCGCCAGAGCGGTTCGCCGCCGCCGGGGTTCCGGCCGCATCGGCGCAACCGAGCGGGGAGGCCCGCGCGGAGTCACCGGAGCCCCGGCCCGATGCGGGCTGCCCGCCGGACCGGCAAGGCCGGACCGGCCGACCCGTTGCTCGCCCCGGCAGATCCGGGGAGATCTGGTCGGCTCCGT
>NZ_CAKJTR010000055.1:17050-28068 GCF_917627355.1 Protofrankia sp. Cj3
CCGACCGCGGAACCGACCGCGGCTGTCGTCGCGCTCACCGCCACCGGGCCACTGGTATCCAGCCTGTTGGCCGCTCCTGGCGCCTGGGCGACCGCGACCCTGCGGCTGCGGCCCGGCGACGCCTTGTTCATCTACACCGATGGCCTGACCGAAGCCCGCAACGCAAGCGGTGAGCAGTTCGGTGAGGACAGGCTTGTCGCGGAGATCCTGCGGGCCCGGTCACGACGTCCTCACGAGTTATTGGACGCGGTTTTCGAAGCGGTTCGCGCGCATGCGCCTGGGCGTCCGAGTGACGACCGTACCGCGATCATTCTGGCGCGGACGGACACGAGCCGGTCCAGCGACGGCCAGGGCCTCGTCCCCACCGCTCGGTCGCGGTCCGAGCGCTCCGGGCCGATCGGGACCGCTCCGTGACCGAGTCGCCTCAAGTCCCCTCAAGTCCCCCCAAGGGCCGCCAGGCGCGGCTGGAGCCGTGATCGTGCATCCCCTGGCCGGGTTTGGATCATCGTCCGGCCGTCGGTGCGTGACGATGGGCGTTTCTGGGTACATCAGCGGTCATGAGTGAAAGATCCGGCATTATGTCCGGTGCCGTCGCGCTGCTGCGGGTCCGCCCGCGTATCACGCGGTTGTTTCTTGTCCTTGTCGGTGCGGTACTGGTGTTCGCTGGAATCGGCTTTGTCAGCGGCTGGCGGCCGTCGCTGACAAACCCGTTCGGCCGGGAAACGATCGACCGTAGCCCGCCCGCGGTGCTGCGTTCCCTGACCGATCTCAGTGACTACCACGCGGCCAGCGCCCATTTCGAGGTCGTTGTCGATCTGGCGGACGAGACCAAGTTCATACCAGCCGCTTTGCGGGGCGAGCGGACTTTGTTCGTAGGCGTCGGCAGCGTCGACGCCGTCGTTGATTTCGGAAAGATCGACAAGAATGCGGTGACAGTCTCCGAAGACCGACGGACGGTGTCCGTCCGGTTGCCGGTACCGACTCTGTCGGAACCGAAAGTTGATCCGGAACACAGTTATGTCGTCGCCCGGCAGAAAGGCGTGCTGGACCGGATCGGCGGCTTTCTCAGCGGCAGCGCCAGTGACGATCGCCAACTTTATGTGATAACCGCGGACAGGATGACTCAGGCGGCGAAGACCGATGGTTCCGTCCTGACCCTGGCCGAACGGAACACCACCGGAATGTTGCGGGGCCTGTTCAGCGCGGTGGGCTTCACCACCGTCAACGTCAGTTACGCGGACGCACGATAACCGCACCGCCGCGCGCCGTTCATCGGTGTCGTCGACCTGTGCCGTGTCCGGCCGGCCCACCCACCCACGGACGTATCAAGGGGGTGCCTGATGGCCCTTGACCGCGCCACGCGAGGTCGTGGCCTGGCTGACAGCGGCCTGACCCAGGCCGAGTTCGCCGTCGCGCTCGGGACTTCCTCTTCGCGTTTCTCCACACCCCTATTGCCGGTCAGCCGGTCAGCCGGCGGCGCTGCGCGCGCGGGGAGGGTGGCGGGACCATCGGGCCGATGTCCCCATCCGGTGCCTCGTCAATGTCGACGACCACCGGTGCGTGGTCGGATGCGCCTGTGCCCTTGCGGGTCTGCCGGTCAACCCAGACCGCTCGCACCCGCTCGGCGACCGGACCGCTGGCAAGAGCGAGGTCGATGCGCATTCCCTTGTTCTTCGGGAACATCAGCGACCGGTAGTCCCAGTAGGTGAAGATCTGTTCGTCCGGCCACCGTTCACGCGTGACGTCCACCAGGCCGAGGGCGGTGAGCTCCCGCAGGGCCTGTCGCTCGGCCTCGGTGACGTGGGTGGCGCCGACGAAGTCGGCCGGGTCCCATACGTCGGCGTCGGTGGGAGCGATGTTGAAGTCACCGCAGGCGAGTACCGGCGTGGTCGTCAGGGCTTTTTCCACGCATACCCGTAGCGCGGCGAGCCAATTGATCTTATAGGTATAGTGCGGATCGTCCACTGCCCGGCCGTTTGGCACATAAAGCGACCAGACTCGGATGCCGCCGCAGGTCGCGGCCAGCGCCCGCGGTTCTGGCCCGGGAAAGCCGGGAGCGTCGGCGAGTCCCCGCTCGGTGTCGCCCAGGCCGACTCGCGAGAAGATCGCGACGCCGTTCCATCGGCCCTCCCCGTGATGTGCGACGGTGTAGCCGCGCCGGAAGAGATCTTCATCGAAGAGCTCCAGGAAGGCGTCGTCGGAAAGCTTGGTCTCCTGTAGGCAGACCACGTCCGGCTGGACCCGGTCCAACCATTCGATCAGACGCGCCTGCCGCGCCTTCGCCGAGTTGATATTCCACGTCGCTACTCGCACCACCCGACGTTAGCCGGCTCGTGCCGCCCTCGGCCGAGGCGGTGTCCTCAACCGGACTGTTGTGAATCGGCGCGGTCGCGTTGGATGCGGCGTTGCGGGCGGATACCGTCACCGGGATACCGCGGGCGGATGCAGGCGGCGCGCGGAACACCCGGAGAGGGGGCTGCCCGTGGCTCGCGACAGGCTCTTACCGATGCTGCGGCCGGTGGCGACGGTGGCGGTCGCCACCGGGCTCGTCGGGCTTGTCGGGCTCGTCGGGCTCGTCGGGCTCGTCGGTTGTGCCTCGGTGTCGCAGGAGACGAGGCAGGCTGGTACCAGCGCGGTCTGTGCTCAGATCGACGCGCGGTCCGCCGACATCCGTGCGAGCGCGCAGACGGCCCGCTTGGCGGCTCTGGTCGTACGTGATCTCGCACCGGACGGGGACATCCGTGATCTTGCTGATCGTGTCTCGCGGAACCCGGGGGAGATCAGCCTGAGAGGGCGGCTCGCCGACTGGGTCAATGACACATGCGCACGATGACAGGTCCGTAACAAGGACCATATAGCAAAGATTTTCCATACGGGCAAGGGTCCTTCTGACAAAGGTCTCACCGATGCAGTTGTCATGCGACTTGCAGATCGTAGCCCTCTTCCTACCGCCGGTACCGCAACGTTGCGCCGGGCGTCCCGCACGGCGTTCGGCGGTTCAACGCGATCGGCGGTCACCGTCCCGGCCGGCTGAAACGCGGCCCCGGCCAGCTGAAGCACCGTCCCGGCCGGTTGAGGGCAGGGGTGGTCCGACTGGTGGGAATGCCGTTGAAGGAGAGGCGACTCGTGCGACCATCAGGCCGTGACCACGCCGGCGAACGCCTCCCAGGTCGAGGATCTGGTCCTGCTGGAACAGGCCGGGCACGCGCTGGATCTCCTGTTTTTCTGGGGGCACCATCCACCGCGGGGCAGCGGCCGTGGCGTCGGCGTGGGCTGCCTGAGCCAATGGTGGCCCTCCGCGTTCACTGTGGACGGTCTGCGTTATCCGACGGCTGAGCATTTCATGATGGAGCGCAAGGCCCGGCTGTTCGGCGACATGGCCGCGGCACGGGCGGTTCTCGCCGCAGCTGATCCGGCAGCCGCGAAAAAGCACGGCCGGCAGGTCCGCGGTTTCGATGAGGCGGTGTGGAGCGAGTGCTCCTTCGACATCGTGGTCCAGGGCAACGCCGCGAAGTTCGACCAGCATCCGCCGTTGCGTAATTATCTGCTCGGTACCGGCGAGCGGGTACTGGTGGAGGCGAGTCCGCTGGACCGGGTGTGGGGGATCGGCTTGGCCGCTGACGACGCCCGTGCGCAGGCTCCGTCAGCCTGGCCGGGACGCAATCTTCTTGGTTTCGCGCTCATGCGGGTCCGGGCGATGCTGCGCGCGTCCACCTCGAGCGCGTCCGGGTAACGCGACCACCCTCCTCTCCGGGCAGGGGCCCCCGCCGGAGCCTGACGCCGCGATTGTGACCAGTGCCCCGCCGGTGCTTCCGCGTGGCCGTGCCAGGCATCCGCCGCCAGACAGCCGTGCCGGGCAGCCGTGCCGGGCAGCCGAGGCAGGCGTTTCCAGCAGACGTCTGCGCCACTGTGTCCGGATGCTCCCCGCACCCGGGCGCCCTCAGCGTAATGATCAAAGCGAGCGGCGCCCAGAGCGGTGTGGGGAGGACGGCAATGACAGACGGTAGTATCTTCGCGCGGCCAGGGATCGTTGCCGGGGTGGACGGCTCGCCGGGTTCTGTCGAGGCACTGCGATGGGCCTGGCATACCGCGGCCATGCATCGGCGCTCTGTGACCGCCGTGCTGGCATGGACCGCGGACGGCCAGCCCAGGACCGTTCACCGGCAAGCGTACGTTACTGATCGTGATGGGTTGACCGCGACGGCGGCTGCGGTTCTCGACTCGGCGGTTGCTCGGCTCCCGGCCTGCCAGCCACCTCCCGCGGTAGTCCGGCGGGTGGTCCACGAGCCCGCGGTGATCGCCTTGCTGGCGGCGTCGAAGCACGCGCCGATGGTGGTCGTGGGCTCGTGCGATCATGGCCTGCTCCATTGCTCTCCCCGCGGGTCGGTGGGCCAGACGGTCGTCCAGCACGGCGCGGTTCCGGCCGTCGTCGTGCGGGGGCGGGGCTTCGGTGTGCCCGGCGACCGCCGGCCGGTGGCTGTCGGTGTGGACGGTTCGCCATCGTCGCTGGCCGCGCTGGCGTGGGCGGCCCGTGCGGCGACATACCGTGACGTACCGCTACGGGTTATACACGCGCTGGAGGTGGCGTCCACGCCCTATCCGGAGTTTCTCGCCTCGTCCGGCCGAGCTCTTGTCGATCAGGCAAACGATGTGCTCGACGATGCGCTCGCCAAGGGGCTGCGGGACGTTTCACCACGGCTGTGCGTCAGCAGCGAGGTGGTCGTCGACTCGGCCGCCCGTGCCCTGCTGCTGGAGTCCACGACCTCGCAGCTGCTGGTGACGGGCGCCCGCGGGCACGGGGGCTTCGCTGAACTCCTCCTCGGCTCCGTGAGCGATCAGTGTGCCCGCTACGCGCTCTGCCCGGTCGCGGTCATCCGCCCGCCCTACAGCTGATCGACGGCGGTGACGTGCAGCACGGCGGCGCCGGCTTCGTCCGAGGCGGCAAGGTCCACCTCGGCGCTGATGCCCCAGTCGTGGTCGCCGGCCGGATCGTCGAAGATCTGCCGAAGCGTCCAGCGTCCCGGCTCGGTGTTGATGATGAGGAGTCCCGGTCCGCGGGCGTCGGGTCCGGTGCCGATCTCGCCGTGCAGGTCGAAGTACGGCTGGAGGGCCTGTGCCCACCGGTCACGGTCCCAGCCCGCGTCGGCGTCGAGCGCGCCGAGATCGTCGTAGCGGCGCAGCGCGGCCAGCTCCACCCGGCGGAACAGCGCGTTGCGGACGAGGACCCGGAACGCGCGGATGTTGGTCGTCACCGCGGGTGGCCGTTCGTCGATCCGCGCCGAAGGCGCGTCCGGCGTCGGGTTGCGCAGCTGCTCCCACTCGTCGAACAGGCTCGAGTCGACCTGCCGGACCAGCTCGCCCAGCCATTCGGTCAGATCGGTGAGCTCCTCGGTCCGGGCGTCCTCGGGCACCGTCTGCCGCAGGGCCTTGAAGGCGTCGGCCAGGTAGCGCAGGAGCAGCCCCTCGGAGCGGGCCAAGCCGTAGAAGCCGATGTACTCGACGAAGGTCATGGCTCGCTCGTACATGTCCCGGGCCACCGATTTGGGTGCGAGTTCGTGATCGTCAACCCAGGGATGGCCACGCCGGTATATCGCGAACGCGGCACCGAGGAACTCGTCCAGCGGCTTGGGGTAGGTGACGGCGTCGAGCAGCTCAAGGCGACGCTCGTACTCGACGCCGTCCGCCTTCATCTGGGCGACGGCTTCACCGCGGGCCTTGAACTGTTGCGCGGAAAGGACCTGGCGTGGATTGTCCAGCGTGGCCTCGATGATCGATAGAACATCCAGCGGATAGCTCGGCGAGCCCCGGTCGAGCAGCTCGAGCGAGGCGAGCGCAAAGGGCGACAAGGGCTGATTGAGAGCGAAGTCGAGTTGCAGGTCGACGGTGATCTGCACAGTGCGTCCCGTCTCGTCCGGGATGGCGAGTTTCTCGACGATGCCAGCGGCGAGCAACGCCCGGTAGATGGCGATGGCCCGGCGGATGTGGTGGCGTTGCGCCGGACGCTGCTCGTGGTTGTCGGTGAGCAGGTGCCGCATGCCGGCGAAGGCGTCGCCAGGACGGTTGATGACGTTGAGCAGCATCGAGTGGCTGACGGTGAAACTCGACGTCAGGGGCTCGGGCTCGGCGGCCACGAGCCGTTCGAACGTCGGTACGCCCCAGGAGACGAACCCCTCCGGCGGCTTCTTACGGACGATCTTTCGCCGTTTCTTCGGGTCGTCGCCGGCCTTGGCCAGGGCGCGTTCGTTCTCCACTGTGTGCTCGGGCGCCTGCACCACGACGGTGCCGACCGTGTCATAACCGGCCCGGCCGGCCCGGCCGGCGATCTGGTGGAACTCCCGGGCGCTCAGGTGGCGGGTCCGGGTTCCGTCGTACTTGGACAGCGCGGTGAACACGACCGTGCGGATCGGTACGTTGATCCCCACGCCGAGCGTGTCGGTACCACATATGATCTTCAGTAGCCCGGCCTGGGCGAGCAGCTCCACCAGCCGCCGGTACTTGGGGAGCATGCCGGCGTGGTGGACACCGATGCCGTGGCGGACCAGGCGGGACAGGGTCTTGCCGAACCCCGCGGTGAACCGGAACCCGCCGATCATCTCGGCGATGGCGTCCTTCTCCGCCCGGGTGCACACGTTGATGCTCATGAGTGACTGCGCCCGTTCCAGCGCCGACGCCTGGGTGAAGTGAACGACGTAGACAGGCGCTTGGTGGGTGTTCAGAAGCTCTTCGAGCGTCTCGTGCAGCGGGGTGGTCACGTAGTGGTGGAACAGCGGCACCGGGCGCACGGCGGAGCGGACGACCGCGGTGGGACGGCCGGTCCGGCGGGTGAGGTCCGTTTCGAACCGGCTTACGTCACCCAGGGTCGCCGACATGAGGATGAACTGCGTGCGGGGCAGCTCCAGCAGCGGCACCTGCCATGCCCAGCCCCGGTCGGGGTCGGCGTAGAAGTGGAACTCGTCCATCACGACCTGGCCGACGTCGGCGTCGGCACCGTCCCGCAGGGCGATGTTGGCCAGGATCTCGGCGGTGCAGCAGATGACGGGAGCGTCCTCGTTGACAGCGGCGTCCCCGGTCATCATCCCGACGCGTTCCGTCCCGAGCGTGGCGCACAGCGCGAAGAACTTTTCCGACACCAGCGCTTTGATGGGCGCGGTGTAGAAGCTGCGCTGTTTGCGGGCCATCGCGGTGAAATGGGCGCCGGTGGCCACGAGGCTCTTGCCGGACCCGGTCGGGGTGGTCAGGATGACGTTGGAACCGGAGACCACCTCGATGAGCGCCTCGGACTGCGCGGGGTACAGGGCGAGCCCCTGGCCCTCGGCCCACGCGGTGAACGCGTCGAAGATATCGTCGGGCTCCGGAGTTGCGGGCAGCTGGTCGGCGAGCGTCATGGTAAATCCGATGGTGCCTGACGGATCGCGGACCCGGGGCCGCGACGGCCGGCGTTTTCAGGGCCGGCGCCTTCAGCTCCCCTCGATGACCTGACCAGCCGTGACCTGCCACTGACGCGTGGTGTGGACCACCTCGAGCATGCGGCGGTCGTGGGTCACCAGGAGCAGGGTGCCGGTGTAGTCGGCCAAGGCCGCTTCCAGCTGCTCGATCGCGGGGAGGTCGAGATGGTTCGTCGGCTCGTCCAGCACCAACAGATTGACCCCGCGTGCCTGCAGCAGCGCGAGCGCCGCGCGGGTGCGCTCGCCGGGTGACAGGGTCGTGGCCGCCCGTTTCATATGATCCGCTCGCAGGCCGAACTTGGCCAGCAGAGTCCGCAGGTCGGCGGTGACCAGTTCGGGCAACAACCGGGCGAGGACGTCGAGAACCGGGGCGTCGACGGTGAACAGCGCTCGAGCCTGGTCGACCTCGCCGACCAGCACCCCGGAACCGAGCGACGCCCGGCCAGCGTCGACCGGCAGGTGACCGAGGATCGCTGCCAGCAGCGTCGACTTCCCGGCTCCGTTGGGCCCGGTGATGGCCACCCGGTCGCCCCAGTCCAGTCGCGCGGTCACCGGTCCCAGGGTGAAGCTGCCGCGACGTAGGACCGCGTCGGTCAGCACGGCGACCACGGCACCGGAGCGCGGGGCCGCCGCGATCCGCAGCCGCAGCTCCCATTCCTTGCGCGGTTCAGGGACGACTTCCATGCGTTCGATCAGGCGTTCGGTCTGCCGGACCTTGGCGGCCTGCTTCTCCGACGTCTCAGCGCGCAGGTTTCGCCCGATCTTGTCGTTGTCGGTGGACTTGCGGCGGGCGTTTCGCACGCCCTTGTCCATCCAGGTCCGTTGGGTCTGGGCGCGTTCGGTCAGCGCGCCGCGGCGGTCGGCGTACTGCTCATAGGCCTCCCGGGCGTGCCGCCGGGCCACCTCCCGTTCGTCGAGGTAGGCCTGGTAACCGCCGCCGAAGAAGCTGACCTGTTGCTGGGCGAGATCCAGCTCCAGCACCGCGGTGACGGTACGGGCGAGAAATTCCCGATCATGGCTGACGACCGCCACCGCGGCCCGCAGCCCCGTGACGAACGTCTCCAGCCGGGCCAGCCCGTCGAGGTCGAGGTCGTTGGTCGGTTCGTCGAGCAGGAAGACGTCGAATCTGCTGAGCAGCAGAGCGGCGAGCCCCGCGCGGGCCGCCTGGCCCCCGGACAACGCCGTCATCGGCACGTTCAGGTCGATCGTGAGCCCGATGTCGGCCGCCACCACCGCCGCGCGTTCGTCGAAGTCGGCGGCCCCCAGCGCGAGCCAGCGGTCCAGCGCTGTCGAGTAGGCGTCGTCCGAACCGGGCTCCTGACGGGACAGGGCCGCGACCGCGTCATCCAACCGGCGCCGGGCGTCGGTCACGTCAGCGCGCCGGGCGAGGAAGCCATGCACGGTCTCGCGGGGACGGCGATCGGGCTCCTGCGCGAGGTAGCCGACCGAGGCCGTCGACGGGGTGCGTACCACCGTGCCGTGCTCGGGGCTGGCCAAGCCCGCGAGCATGCGCAGCAGGGTGGACTTGCCCGCGCCGTTCGCCCCGACCACTCCGATCACATCGCCTGGGCCGAGCACCAGATCGACCTGGCTGAACAGCGCTCGCCCGCCGTATCCGGCAGCCAGGCCCTGGGCGACGAGGGTGGCGTTCACACCCAGACGTTACCGGCACCGCCGAGCGAAGCCCTCCGGAACGTCTCGCCTCTGGCCGGGGCCATCGGGGGCTGGCCATCCGGGCCATCCGCCATCCGCCATCCGCCATCCGCCTTGGGCGTTGCCTGTCAGCAGCTGACGTTGCTGACGTTATCGTTGGTACGCCTGTCATACGGGATGTGTCAGCGGCTGCAAGCAGTGCCGGCCAGCTGCTGATGATCAATTGGTGGGGAGCGCAAGCGGTGGTTGGTGTTGCACGCCTGGCGGCGATCTCGTTCGACTGCTCCGAGCCTCATGCGTTGGCTCGGTTCTACGCGGAGCTGACCGGTGGCGCGATCGCTTTCAGCAGTGAGGACTTCGTCGCGGTCAAGGGCCCGGCTGTCTGGATCACAGCGCAACGGGTCCCGGACCATCGGCCCCCGACGTGGCCCACGGGCGCTACCCCGCAGCAGGCGCACATGGAGTTCGCAGTCGAGGATCTTGAAGCGGCGCAGGCTCAGGCGATTGCCCTCGGCGCACGGCCTGCCGACGAGCAACCATCCCCGGACCGGTGGCGTGTGCTCCTCGACCCGGCGGGTCACCCGTTCTGCCTGACGACTCTCGTGCCGTCGGCCTGACGGCAGCGCGCCGGATACGTGGAGCGGGTGACCGGGATCGAACCGGCATGGCCAGCTTGAAAGGCTATCCGTGCTGGGCATCGTACCTGCACGGCGATCTTTTCCGACAATCATCGTTGTCGCATTGCGGGTCACGGAGTCGCGATCATGGTGGGCCCGATGGCGGTCGCGAGTGTCCTGTCTCACCAAAGCTGAGGCAGTCCCATCGAATCGGGTCAGGCCGGGGAGGATTCCCCCGCCACGATCCAGCCCGGGAACAGCACCTCCCACACCTCCACCACCGACACGGCACCGTCCTCACGTAGCCACACCGGATACCCGGAGAAACTCACCCCGGCCGGCACCAGATCCGCCGTACCCGCCGCCACGACCGCCGTCATGAGCCCGCCCCCGACCGCTGCACCGAGATCACAGGATCGCGATCCGCCCTAGCCCCACGACCGGCAGCACCCGGTAGCCCGGAGGCAGAATGCTCCGTTCCCGTGCGTACTCCGCCAGCACCCGAGCGTCGACGAACGGCGCCACCACCTGAACCCCCGGCACCACCAGTGCCAGCGCTCCCGACGGAATGACCACCTCCCGCACTTTCACCATCCGCATCAAGCCTGTACTCGTACCCGTCGTCATCATCCCACCACCACTTCTCACCCTCTCCCTCGTCGTCTCCGAATGGGTCATCTCGGAAATGGTCGACAGTCACCGGACCCCCTGACGCGCACATCGTAATTTCCGGCACTACGTTTCAGTCCGTATTGGCGCGAAACAGCTGATCGAAGGCGTTCGGACCATGACGGTCCTCCAGCCAGGCATGCACTTCCGACTGATCGCCGCTTAGAGTTCCTCGGATGATCGCAGCGTGTAGCTCTTCCTGATCGCTGCCGCCAATTTCGTCTAGGAAAGCTTGGTAGCGAGCGTTCACCACTCGTTCGTAGGAAGCCATAGCGGCCAAGTATCTGCCTTGATTTGCGACACCGACAGGCTCCGTCAGTGCTGCAAGGCTGGCCCGGTCGGTGTCCGAGAGCTGGCCCGTAGCGTCGCGGAATACCAGGCCATCGAACGCGGTGCGCCAGGCATTCAGCTTGTACATCGCCGCGACTTGACGGACGATGACGCGGGCCTCACGGTCAACAGCGCCTTCCGTCACGATTCCAAGATTGCGAGTCGTCCGCGAGCCCGGCCGGTCACGGGGCGAGTAGGGTGATCCGTTCAGGCCCCGCCGGTTCAGGCCGTAACGAACGCGGGTCAGTGCGTCGTTGTGCAGCGTATACACACGGAAGCTGCCGTAGTGCAAACAGTCGTGCGC
>NZ_CAKJTR010000056.1:0-7512 GCF_917627355.1 Protofrankia sp. Cj3
CAGGGGACGCGGCGTCGCGGGGGTACGGCGTGTCTGCTGGATCTTCGATCGCTTCGCCCCCCGCCCGAACACTTCACGTCCGCGCGGGTCCCTGCTCGCCATGCCCAGAAAGCGTCCTGCCGCGTGGGCGGAGTGCCCCAGCGCCCGCACCAAGCGGAAAAAGCCGACCCGCGCCATACAACCGCCGGGCCGGGCCGTCAGCGTCGGGGCGCGCCGGGATCCCTGGGTCGATAGCCGCCTGCCAGGCCGATGAGCGTGAGGACGGCCACCGCGACAACGATGATCGAGATACCTTCGCCATAACGCTGGCCCTGGAGCAGGCCGACGGCGACAGGAAAGCACAACAGTTGTACAACAACAACGGGTGAACGCGCCCACCACCGCCCGGCCAGCAGCGCCCGCCCCAGCAGGCAGAGCCCGGCGCCGGCGGCGATGGCGAACAGACCACCGATCTCGGCCCGGCCGCGGTCGCCGGTGCCCGCACCGAAACCCCGCACGATCAGGAACATCCCGAGACCGACAAGCGCGAGCCCCTCGACGCTGAGCAACACCACCGCGGCCGGCAAGGCGTGCGCGGCATCCCGCGGACGAGCGCGGTACCGGTCGATCCTGGAAGGCACCCACCGACAGTACGTGGTCGCGTAGACGGCGGTGGCGGGCACATCCACCGGTGCTGCCCGATGTCCGCCGGTGGCGATGATTACGTCGTGACCGCCTGGCAAAGTCCAAGCAGCTACCGTGGACATCATGCGCGCGCTGCTGGTCGTGAATCCCATCGCAACGGCGACGACGCGACGCATCCGGGATGTGCTGGTCAGTGCGCTGGCCGCCGATCTCAACGTGGACGTCGTCATGACGAAGGGCCGGGGCCACGCCGCCGAGCTCGCTGAGCGCGCCGCTGACAACGGCCTCGGCCTGGTTGTCGCGCTCGGCGGTGACGGGACGGTCAACGAGATCGTCAACGGGCTGCTCCGCTCGGGGCCTGCCCCCGACGCCCCGGCCCTCGCGGTGGTGCCCGGTGGCAGCACCAACGTCTTCGCCCGCGCCCTGGGCTATCCGGCCGCCCCGGTGGAAGCGACGGGAGAGCTGCTGGAGGCCCTCCGAGAGGGCCGCAGCCGCCGGATCGGGCTCGGGCACGCGGCCTTCACCCGTTCCCCGGGTGCCAGCCAGTCCCGCTGGTTCGCCTTCTGCGCCGGCTTCGGCCTGGACGCGGCAGTGGTCGAGCAGGTCGAGCGCAAACGGGTACACGGCCGCCGCAACACCCCCGGGCTGTACTTCCGCTCCGCGCTCGGCCGGTTCGTCCGCAACACCGGGCGCCGCTGGCCCCTGATCAGCGTCAGCACAGGCGAGCCAGCTACATCCGACAAAACGAATAAAACGGGCACACATGCCCCGATAGAGGCCCAGCGCACTGCCCCGCCGGGCGATCCGGGCGATCCGGCATCGGTGCCGGATCAGGTGTTGATGGCCGTGGTGTGCAACACCGCGCCCTGGACGTACCTCAATGCGCGGCCGGTGCGTGCCTGCCCGGCCGCCTCCTTCGACAGCGGGCTGGACCTTGTCGGCCTGCGCCGGCTGACGGTGACCACGACGACCCGTAGCGTCCTGCAGATGCTGCACAGCTCCCGGGGACCTCAAGGCCGTCACGTCCTCGCGCTGCACGACGAGCCGCGGATCACGCTGACGGCCGCGAGGGCGATCCCGTTTCAGCTGGACGGCGAGTACATCGGGCCGCAGACGGAACTGACGGTCAGCTCCGTGCCCAAGGCCCTGCGCGTCATCGTCTAAGAGCGCCCGGCAACAGGGGACGCGGCGTCGCGGGGCTGGGGCTCCCCTCCCCCGTCAGGGTCCGAGCTTGCGGACAACCTCGGCCGGGTCATCGCAGATCACCGCGTCCACACCGGCGTCACGCAGCTGCTCGGCGTCGGCCACCGAGGCGACTGTCCAGGTGACCAGGCCCACGCCCGCCGCCCTGGCCCGTTCCGGCATCGTCGCGGAACCAAGCACGGACGACACGTGAGCGTGCAGCTCCTGGTGCCCCGCCGATCGCACATAGGCGATGCCGCCGGTCACCGACATCCGCGGCATGGCCAGGAAGGCCGTGCTCACGGCGATCCCGGCGTCGCGTACCGCCTCGATCGCGAACCAGTCGAACGAGGAGACCGTGACAGCCGACGAAGCCGCCGAAGCGGTGCTGGCGGCCCGGCCGAACCCACGAGCCCGCAGCAGGTCGATCAGGACCCGGGCGGTCTGTTCCCGCGGCGCGTCGAAGTCCGGCTGGCCCGGCTGGTTCTTGACCTCGAGAATGATACGGCCGCGGCCGTCCCATGCGTCAAGGATGTCGGTCAGCGTCGGCACCCCGAGGTCACTGAGTTCGCGGGTGGTCCGGCGGACGACGGCCCGACCGGTCAGCCGGCCCGGTATCCGGGCGTCATGCACGCACACCAGATCGCCGTCGGCGCTGCGCCGTACATCCACTTCGATACCATCGGCACCGGCGCGCAACGCGGCGTTCACTGCCTCGACCGTGTTCTCCGGGCCGGGCGTCCGGCTACCGCGATGACCAAGAACCTGCATGAACCAACGATGCCATCATAGCGGTGACCATGATGGGCAGGGACCTCTCAGGGGGATCCGCATAAGCGGAAAACCCTCTGGACGACGGCAGCCAAGGCCAATCCGGCATGTTTTCCAGATCCCCAGCGGATGTGTTCACTGGGCTAGCAGTGTTGGAGAGCCCATCTGTCAACGCCGTTCGACCCACCGCAAAGCGTGGTCCACCTGTGTCTCGCCGGGACAGGCGCAGGCTAGAAGGGCTGGGAAGCCACTTCCAGGTTCTTGCGCCCACGGCAGTTGCGGTGGGAGGGTGGCGAATGTCCGAGGTGGATGGACCACGTACACCTCGGGCTCACGCGCGAGGGTGCAGGCGGTCGAAAGATCGATGCTCCGCACGGATCCGGCATCCAAATGATTGTCGGGAAGTGCGGCACAACCGTAGCGGCTCGCAAAGCGTCTCACGTGCAGTGTGGCCCGAGACGAGAGAGGGAGTTGTACGCATGGACTGGCGCCACAGAGCGCTCTGCCGTGACGAGGATCCCGAGCTCTTCTTCCCGATCGGTACTACCGGTCCGGCTGAACGCCAGGTCGAAGAAGCGAAGGCCGTCTGCAGGCGGTGTGCTGTAACAAGTGATTGCTTGAGCTGGGCACTTGACACCGGGCAAGATTCCGGGGTTTGGGGCGGTTTGAGCGAGGATGAGCGCCGTGCACTCAAACGCACAGCGCGCACCCGAGTTCGCACCGCCTGATTACCTAGAACCACCGATCCGGCACGAGCCGCACGACGACTTCCCGGTTGGCCCGGATGTGATGGACCGGCCATGGGAGTGTTGCCGCGCGCTTTGATGCCATTCCCATCCGTATTCGTGCGGTCTGCGAACGGAATCATCAACACCCGCTGTACCGGGGGCGAGACAGCAGGGCATGGGGGGCCAGAACGGGGTGGGACGGCGCCAGGCACGGTGGTGCTGTACCCACCTCGACGGTCCGCATAACATCGATCTTCAAAAGAATTTTTCATACCCGCAACGGGATGGACAACAGGGCCTCCGTACCACGATCCGGTCCCGCCTGGAGCCGAATCGCTCCCTGCATCTCACCAAGCACGAGCTGGCGGACGATCTGGAGGCCCAGCCTGGGCGAGTGCTCCAGCTGGAAATCGTCGGGCAGCCCCGCGCCGTCATCGGCGACCACCACATCCAGTCGATCAGCATCACGATGGACACGGAGTTCAATCATGCCAGCCGATCCTTCAAACGCATGTTCGACAGCATTCTGCAGAAGCTCGGAGAGCACCAGCGCCAGCGGCGTGGCGAGTTCGCCGGGCAATCGCCCGAACGATCCCTTGCGGGTCGTGTTGGCGCGGGTCCCGGTCGAAGCGAGATCAACGGTGACCGACGTGATCTGATCAGCGATCTCATCAAAAGGCACGGATTCGCCGAGACTCTGCGAAAGCGTCTCGTGAACCACGGCTATCGATGTCACCCGGCGCACGGACTCCCGCAACGCCAGCCGGGCCTCGTCCACCTTGGTCCGGCGCATCTGCAGCCGCAGCAGAGCCGCGACGGTCTGCAAGTTGTTCTTCACCCGATGATGGATCTCCCGGATGGTCGCGTCCTTGCTGAGCAGCTGCGCCTCCCGCCGGCGAAGATCGGAGACGTCACGGACCAGGACGAGCACCTCCCGGGTGGCACCGGGGAACAGCGGGATCGCGCGCAACAGCACCACCGTGCTGGCAACCGCGAGTTCCACCTCGACCGGCCGGCGGCGGCCGATCGCGTGCCAGACAGCGGGCGTGGTCGCCGGCAGATTCAGCGTCCGGTGCACCGAGCGAAGATCCTCACCGGTGACATTGCCGGTATAGCCAAGGCGACGATAGGCCGACAGCGCGTTGGGGCTGGCGAAGATGACCTTTCCTGAGCCGTCCAGTCGAAGCATCCCGTCCCCGACCCGGGGCGCTTCGGGCAGCTCGGCCGCGCTTCCCCGGAACGGGAAGGCCCCCTGCGCGATCATCAGTGCCAAGTTGTTCGCGCACTGCAGGTAGGCCGATTCCAGCGCGCTGGGCGTCCGGGTAGTGGCCAGATTCGTGTCCCGCGCCAGCACCGCGATCACCCGATCGGAGTGCAGGACCGGGATCGCCTCGGTCCGGACCGGTACCCCGCCGTCCCACTCCGGCTCGCCCTCACGGGCGATCCGGCGTTCCCGCCACGAGTTCTGCACCACCCATCTGTTGATCATGACGCTGCCGACCTCATCGTTGTGATAGGCCGTCGGTCCGGTGGTTGGCCGCACCTGCGCCACCACCAGAAACTCAGCCCCTGGACCGGATCCGCCGCGGGCCGCCGCGGCCCTGCTCGGAACCAGCAGCAACAGGTCCGCGAAGGACAGGTCGGCCAGCAGCGCCCAGTCAGCCACCAGAGCGTGCAGATGGTCGATGTCGTCCGCACCAAGATCGGTACTCTCGCGCAGAAGGTCCGCCAGCGTTCCCACAGAAGGCAGACTGCCAGACGTGGTGCCATCGCCGGAACGTGCGTCGCCTGTCGGTACCACGTTCGAACACCCGATCCCTCGTCAGCTCGCACCAGTCGGCCATAGGCTTCCGCTGTGCATCCCCCCGCAGGTCACACGGCCCACGACCCGCTCGCATGGTTGGTCAGCCATGCCCGCAGCCGGGAGGAGGCCGGGCTGCGGCGCGCTGTGCGCCCGCGCCTGCCCGGCGGGTGGGCCGCCGGTGACCCGCCCGGTCAGCTGGACCTGGCCGGCAACGACTACCTGGGGCTGTCACGTCATCCCGAGGTGGTCGAAGGCGGGGTGCGGGCACTACGGACCTGGGGTGCCGGCGCTACCGGAAGCCGGCTGGTGACCGGAACGACAGCCCTGCACAGCGACCTTGAGGACGCTCTCGCCAGCCACACCGGCTTCGCCTCCGCATTGGTCTTCGCCTCCGGATACGCGGCCAACCTGGGCGTCCTCACCGCGCTGACAGGTCCTGACGACCTGATCGTCTCAGACGAACGCAATCACGCGTCGCTGGTCGACGCCTGCCGCCTCTCCCGCGCGCGGGTGCTGATCGTCCCGCATACCGATGTCGAGGCGATCGACACGGCGCTGGCTGGGCAGTCATGGCGCAACGCTGTCGTCGTCACCGACTCGGTGTTCTCCGCCGACGGCGACCTCGCGCCACTGCCAGCGCTGCACAGCGTCACCCGGGCCCGCGGCGCGCTGCTGCTCGTCGACGACGCGCACGGCCTCGGTGTGGTTGGCCCGGGTGGCCGGGGAGCGCTCGCGGACGCCGGGCTTGCCGGCGAGCCGGACGTGGTGGCCACCGTCACGCTGTCCAAGGCACTGGGTAGCCAGGGCGGCGCGGTGCTCGGCCCGCCCGCGGTGCGCGCGCATCTGATCGACACTGCCCGTACGTTCATCTTCGACACCGGGCTCGCCCCAGCCTGCGCTGGTTCCGCGCTGGCAGCGCTCGAGCTGCTGACCGCCACGCCCGCCCTCGCCACCGCGGTACGGCGGCGAGCCGGCCAGCTCGCCGCGCTCACGGGTGCCCCCCACCCCGCCGGGGCCGTGGTATCGGTTGTGCTGGGCGAGCCCGGACGCGCGGTGGAGGCGACAGCGATCTGCCGGGCGCATGGTGTGATGGTCGGCTGCTTCCGTCCCCCGACCGTGCCGCCGGGGACGAGCCGGCTGCGGATCGCGGCCCGCGCTGACCTCACCGACGCTGACATGGCCCGCGCCGCCACCGCCTTCGCCGCCGCGCTGTGCCCACCGGCACTGGCTGCGCCCTGAGAGCGACCGGGCAGCAGGGGAGGAGGCTGCGGCGGCGTGGGGCTGGGGACGCGCCTCGCGTCGTTGCCCTCGGCCGACGCCCAGCGCATCCGGTGCTTCCCCGCGCAGCCTCGCGATCCATCCACCCGGACGCCGTTGCCTGATCGAACGCCCTACCGCCGGAGCCTCTCATGACAGTGATCATGGTAACCGGGACCGGGACCGGTGTCGGCAAGACCGTTGTCACCGCCGCCGTAGCCACGCTGGCCCGTGACCGGGACGCGGACGTCGCCGTGGTGAAGGTCGCCCAAACCGGTCTCGGACCTGGTGAGCCCGGCGACCTCGAGCACGTACGGCAGCTGTCCGGCATCGATGATCTACACGAGTACGCCCGTTTCCCGGCTGCGTTGTCGCCGGCCGCGGCGGCCCGGCTCGCGCGGCGCCCGCCGGTGGCACTCACCGACGTCGCCCGGCGAGTGGCCGGCCTCGCCCGGGGCCGCCGGCTTGTCCTGGTGGAGGGCGCGGGCGGGCTGCTGGTTCGCTATAACGATGACGGCGCCACCCTGGCCGATCTCGCCCGCGCGCTGGCAGCGCCGGTACTGCTGGTCAGCGAGGCAGGCCTCGGCACGCTCAACGCCACGGCCCTGACGCTGGAGGCGCTGGCCCACCGTGGGCTGGAGCTGGCCGGTCTGGTCATCGGTTCCTGGCCGCCCGATCCGAACCTCGCCTGCCGGTCGAACATCAGCGACCTGGAGATGCTGGCTGCCCGCCCGCTCGCCGGAGCGCTCCCGGCCGGGGCCGGCGCGGCGGATGCGGTGTCCTTCCAGGACACCGCCCGAGCATGTCTCGCACCGGCGCTCGGCGGTACGTTCGACGCTCATGAATTTCGAAAAAGGCACAGCCCGTGACAAACATACCAATAGCAGGTGTCGAATGATTGTTCACGGACCGACGGATCGGGCTCGGCTGAGAACTATCGCCGGCGGGCGAGCGTGAGCCTCGGCCGGTGTGCGAGCGTCCACCGTGGGGAAACGAGTCCAGCCGAGCGTGGGCCCGTCCCCGCACCGCCTCATCTCCGTACCTTCAGACGAGTCGAGGTCCGCGTCGGACCACAGGGAGACCACCGTGCCGCCATCGTCAGCGACCGTCCCGCCCACGGCTGAACCGCCCACGGCTGAACCGCCC
>NZ_CAKJTR010000056.1:7671-9013 GCF_917627355.1 Protofrankia sp. Cj3
GCCGCCCAGCCGGCGGGCAGTGACGCCGGCACCGACGACGACATCCTCCAGACAGCTCGCAGGCAGGTGCTGGAGGACGGCAACGGCCTGTCGGCCGAGCAGACACTCGCCGTGCTGCGGCTCGGTGACGACCGGATCAGCGAAGCGCTCGCGCTCGCGCATGAGGTGCGGATGCGCTGGTGCGGCCCGGACGTCGAGGTCGAGGGAATCGTCAGTCTCAAGACCGGCGGCTGCCCCGAGGACTGCCACTTCTGCTCCCAGTCCGGGCAGTTCGACTCACCGGTCCGCGCGGTCTGGCTGGACATCCCGTCGCTGGTCCAGGCCGCACAGGCAACCAAGGACACCGGAGCCAGCGAGTTCTGCATCGTCGCGGCTGTACGGGGCCCGGACGAACGGCTGATGAGCCAGGTCCGCGCGGGCATCGCCGCGATCCACGCCGCCGTGGACATCAACATCGCCTGTTCGCTCGGGATGCTCACCCAAGAACACGTTGACGCCCTCGTTGACATGGGCGTGCACCGTTACAACCACAACCTGGAGACGGCGCGTTCGCACTTCCCCCAGGTCGTGACCACGCACAGCTGGCAGGAACGGTGGGACACCTGCGAGATGGTGCGCGCGGCCGGCATGGAGCTGTGCTGCGGAGCGATCATCGGTGTCGGCGAGACGCTGGAACAACGGGCGGAGCTCGCCGGGCAGCTGGCCGCCTTGGAGCCCGACGAGGTGCCGCTGAACTTCCTCAACCCGCGGCCTGGCACGCCCTTCGCGGACCTGCCGGTTCTCGACGCCACCGACGCCCTGCGGACGATCGCCGCGTTCCGGCTCGCGCTGCCGCGCACCATCCTGCGTTATGCCGGCGGCCGTGAAATCACCCTCGGTGACCTGGCTGTTGACGGCATGCTCGGCGGCATCAACGCCGTCATCGTCGGCAACTACCTGACGACGTTGGGACGCCCGGCCGAAGCGGACCTCGCGATGCTCGCCGACCTCAAAATGCCGATCAAGTCGATGCAGGCCACCTTCTGACCGGAGCGGCACCGGCCCGGCCAGAAGGTGGCCTCCTCCGGGCGCGCGACCACGGTCCTTCCGCGCGCCCGGAGACCCCAACACGCCCTACGCTCACCAGCATGACCATCAGCGGGACCGAGACGACCTTCTGTGACCGGTGCGGACGCCCGCGCACCGATGGCGCGCACGACACCTGTGGGCGGGCCCGGCTGCTGGAACCGCCGCGCTTCTGCACGACCTGCCGCCGACGGCTGATCGTGCAGGTAACACCCACCGAGTGGACGGCGCGCTGCAGCGAGCACGGCGTAACTACCAGCTAAGAGCGCCCGGCAAT
>NZ_CAKJTR010000056.1:9615-17403 GCF_917627355.1 Protofrankia sp. Cj3
CCCGCGACGTCGCGTCCCCTCTTGAGCGGCCGCCGCCGGGATCGTCACGGCGCGGTCGCGGTCAGGCCGCTGGCAGGCCGTCAAGAAGGGCGATCAGGTCTCCTTCCTGAACGACGTCGCCCTCCCGCACCGCGATCTGGGCGACCCGGCCGCCGTCCTCGCTGAGTACCGGGATCTCCATCTTCATGGAGTCGAGAATCACCAGTGTGTCCCCGGCCGACACCGTGTCACCGACACCGACCACGACCTTCCACACGTTGGCGACCATCTCGGCTCGAACTTCCTCGGCCACGGCTCCCCTTCCTAGGGCGTGTTTCGAAAGCCATCTGTCCGGCTCGCCACGTCCAGGCGGCCTCTGGCTGCGTTCTCGGCCACACCGATACAACTCATCCGGTATCGGTGTGGCCTGCGGCCTTGCCAGGAACCACCTGGACGCGGCTCCCTGATCGAACCACGACTTCCGAAACACGCCGTAGTCCCGACCGGACAAACGCGCACCGTGAGCGTAGTGCGCACGTGGACCTGACCGCTGCGCGCCACGGCGACAAAGAAAATCCCGGTTAGAGCACTGATTCACCCAAATCCAGTACTGGCCGGCAGCTGATTGTGATCTTCCGACGCTCGGCCAGGGAGGCGGCGCGGGCAAATCAGACATGCCGGAATGTCGCCCCTGCGCCGCGGCACGGCGCGGACGAAGCACACTACGAGGGTGTTCGTTCTCCTTGTGCTCGTCCTGGTCGGTGGTGCCACGGTCGGGCTGATTCGCGGTGGGACGCCAGCTGCCCTGGTGCGGATCTATGTGGCGCGCCCACGGGCGCTCGCGGCCGCGTTCGCGGCGCTGCTCCTCGGGCAGGTCGTCCCCGGCACCTACGCGGCCGGCTGGGTGGTGGCAACGGTCGCGGTGGCATTCTTCGCGGCGGCGAACCCCCGGCTGCCAGGCCTCGGCCTGCTGCTGGCAGGCATCACGCTGAACACAGTGGTGGTCCTCGCCAACAGCGGTCAGATGCCGGTGTCGCGCTGGGGAGCCGACCGCGCTGGCGTCGCGTTCAGCGACGTGCGGGGGTCATCCCAGTACACCCCCGGGGACACCGCCACGGTCCTGCGCCCGGCAACGGACGCAATACCGCTGGCGTTCCCACCCGCGCCAGCGGTGGTCAGCATCGGCGACGTCCTGGTCGCCGCCGGGGCAGGGCTGTTCGCGGCGGTCGCGCCAGTGCGGGCGCGCCGCACGCTGGCAGCCCGCCGCATCCATACCGCACGGCCCGGACACCCCGGCGCGGCCGGTCCCGCGGCTCCAGATCCCCTGGCCTCGACCGCGGCGGCACTGTCAACCGACGGCCCGTGACAGGATGACCGGAGCCGAGTTGATCGAAACGGAAGGAGAAAGGAGGTACCCGACGTGGCGAAGAAGAAGCGCAAGCGACGCGCCCGCGCCAAGCACAAGGCCAACCACGGCAAGCGCCCCAACACCTGAGCCGGCGCCGGCGGGCCGCGGTTGAACGTCTTACCAGGATCCACCGCGGTCCGGTCCCCGCTCTCGCCCGGCCAGGCGGCGCGACGGCTACCCGCCGTCGACAGCCTCAGAGCGTGTGTGAGATCGGGCTTTCGATCAGTGAGCCGCGTCCAGGCGCCGCCTGGCAAGGCGGCAGGCCGAAGCGATACCGGATGAGTTGTACCGGTGTGGCCGACAACGCGGCCAGGGGGCACCTGGACGCGGCAAGCCGGAATGACGATCTCACACGCGCTCTCAGCGGGTGCTGACGCGGGGCCGCAGCCAGGCGACGGTCTGGCCCAGACCGTCATCAAGATGAACCCGCGGCTGCCACCCGACCAGCCGCCGTGCCTTGCTGATATCGAGCTCGATCCGCTGGAGCTCCCCGGGACGGGACGGGGCGAACTCCGGGACGTCGGCCACCCCGATGATCCCCGCGATTCTGCTGTGCAGCTCCCGGACGGCCGTCTGGGTAGCGGTCCCGATGTTGAGCCGTTCGCCGTCGGCCGCCGCCGCCGAGACCGAGCGGGCGAACGCGTCCGCGACATCACCGACGAAGACATAGTCACGGGTGGTCAAACCATCACCGAAAATAACGGTCGGCCGCCCCTCGAGCATCGCCGTCCCGAAGATCGCTACCACACCGGCCTCGCCGTGCGGATCCTGGCGTGGCCCGTAGACGTTGCCAAGCGCCAGCGCGGTCGTCCCCAGGCCGTAGGTCGATCGATACACGGACAGGTACAGCTCGCCAGCGGCCTTCCCAGCCGCGTACGGCGACTCGGGAGCCACCGCGGCGGTCTCGTCGACCGGCAGCCGCCGGGGCGTCCCGTAGATCGAACCACCGGACGATGTATGGACGAACTTCGCGACGCCGGCCCGCCGGCTCGCCTCCAGCATGTTGATCGTTCCAAGCACGTTCAGGCGGGCATCAAGAAGTGGGTCCCTGATACTCACCCGCACATCGATCTGCGCCGCCAGATGCAACACCGCATCCGGGCGAACGCGCCCCACCATATCCACCACTTCAGGCGAGGTGATATCGATCTTCTCGAACGAAAACCGGACATCACCGGAGGCCTGGGCCAGGTTCTCAAGGCGTCCGGTGGACAAATCGTCGATTCCGACGACGTCGTGGCCATCAGCCAGCATACGGTCCGTAACCGTGGAGCCGATAAAACCAGCCGCGCCAGAGACAAGAATACGCACGGCACCACAGCCTAACCACTACGGACTGAACATCAGCGGACAGGCGCCCTACTCGGCGCGAAACTCCGACCTGGCCGCGTCGGCTCTCGCGGCCCGCAAACGCTCCAGTACACTCCTGCGCAGGGCGTCGGGAGCTCGCTCACCCCCGCATCCGCGGGCTACCAGGAGCTTCACCTCGTGCTCCACGCCGAACTGGCGAAGACACGGGGAACATTCGTCCAGATGTGAACGAATCAGATACTTGTGATCAAAATCGATCTCACCGTCGAGATACAGATAGACGGCTTCCAGCACCTTCCGGCAGTCGACAGCATGCGGGTCACCACAGGTCACGATCCACCGCCATCGCCTTCGGAGCGGCCGGCACGCACCAAGCCCCGCTCGTGGGCATAGTGCTCGAGCGAAGTACGCAGGCTGCGGCGGCCGCGGTGCAGCCGGGACATCACGGTACCTATCGGGGTACCCATAATCTCCGCGATCTCCTTATAGGCGAAGCCCTCGACATCCGCAAGGTAGACCGCAATCCGGAAATCCTCGGGCAGCGCCTGGAGGGCCTCCTTGATATCGCTGTCCGGCAGATGCTCCAACGCCTCGGTCTCAGCACTCTTGAGCCCGCTGGACGTATGCGACTCCGCGTCGGCCAGCTGCCAGTCCTCGACCTGCTCGGTCGGGCTCTGCAACGGCTGGCGCTGCCGCTTGCGATAGGTGTTGATGAACGTGTTCGTCAGGATGCGGTACAGCCAGGCCTTGAGGTTCGTACCCTCCTGAAACTGATGAAAAGCCGCAAAGGCCTTGACAAAGGTCTCCTGAACCAGATCCTCGGCATCGGCAGGGTTCCGCGTCATGCGCAGCGCCGCCGCATAGAGCTGATCGAGAAAAGGCAGGGCGTCTTGCTCGAAACGGCTGGCCCGCTCTTCGGCAGTCTCTTCGACCAGGACCACTCCCTCGTACCTCGGGTCGTCCGCGGGGCGCCGGCTGACAGGCACACAGCCGACCATTGAAACGGACGATACCTTGCCGGGTGCGGTCACGCGGGCGGAAAAACCACCGAGGGAACCAACGGCCGGCGCGCTGCGACAACGACCGGGATCGCTCCCGTCCCCGGCGCGCGGCCGCGCGGGGACGACCGGTACCGGCACGGCGCCGCCGATACCGGGGGTGATGCCGGGGCCGGTACCGGACACCGGCCCACTCGCGAACTGAGCAGTCATCAAACCTCCGAGTGGATGTCCCCGCCGACGGGGAACGACGCGGCCGCTCGGGGACGAAATGCCCCGGTGAGCAGGCTGTTCGCGTCGACGGCCCGAAGTGCCTTGTAGGTTGCGTAACCGTCCGGCCGGGCGCCGGGATTCCCGCCAGCCGGGCCGGGCCGAGGGCCGCCGTACCAACGGACCACCACCGAGGCGGCGCGCGGGCCGGCCAGCCCCGATCCCGTGACGCCTCCCGTACGGGCAACAAAACATGACAGGACAGCCAACGCGGCACCATGCATTCAACTACTAATACCACACAAAAACACTACAAAACCTACAGCCGCGGGCGCGGCGGGAAACCCGTGGCACTCACCCGCCGGCTATCTCCAGCAAGGGCACGCCGGGAGGGGATCCACCAGCCACGGTCATCGCCGTGACAGATATGCCACTGTTGATCATTCACATCTGTCAGACTTCCCGGGAGTCCGTGTGACGTGTTTCGCATCTTCTCCCTTCGAAGGGTAGGAAAGGTCCATGCTGCCCCGCCTCGACGCCGAGCCAGATCAGCCGCGCGGACGAACCACGACCCTCGTCTATGAGGCGCCCGCGGACAGCGATGATCCGTACTGGGCGTTCTACGAGGATGTCGCCGCAACTCAGCTGGCCAGCTGGCTGCCAACGGCACAGATCCGGGTGCTGGACGTCTCCGGCCCACGGACGCGGTTCGCGCGCCAAATGGTCGCGGCCGGGCACGACGTCGTGCGGGTCGTCCCCTCGGTGGACCGGCCGAGCCCCGTGCACGGCCGGGAACAACTGGGCGGGCCCGCCACCGACCAGGGCAGGTTCCTTCAGGTCGCGGGCGATTCCCGCTCTCTCGACTGGTTCGCTCCGGCAAGTTTCGACGCTGTCCTCGCCGAAGGGCGGACGCTGTCGTTCTGCCTGGCGACCGAGACGACCCTGGAAGAGATCTACCGGATGCTGCGCCCCGGCGGGCGGCTGCTGCTGTGTGTCGACTCGCTGTTGCTCGGCCTTGCCCGCCTCGCCGAACAGCACCGCTGGGCCGAGCTGTCGGACGTGCCGCGGGCTGACGTCGTCCTCGTCCCCGCTGAGGACGGCTCCATCACCCGCTGTTTCTGGCCAGAGGAGCTGCACGCGCTGCTGACCAGCGCGGGCCTGGACGTCGACTGGATCCGGCCGCGAACGGTGCTGTCCGCCGAAGCGGTGACGCGCGCCGTCGCCTCGGATGTGTCCTGCTTCCCCACCCTCGTCCGGACCGAAGTCGAGCTCTCCGCCGAACGCGAGGGCGAGTCCATCGGCATCCACCTTGTCGCCAGCGCCCGCCGCCCCGGCTGACAAAGATCATCCCCAGGGCTTCGGGCACGGCGCCGGCAGCCGCTATCCGCGGGAGGTGGCGTGCGGCATGCTGAGGTGATGACCGCCACCACGGACGTGCCCATCGACCCCTGGCCGGCGCCCAGCGTGGATCGACCGGTCGACGCGACCGTGATGATGCCCGGCTCGAAGTCCGCAACCAACAGAGCGCTGGTGCTGGCGGCGATCTCGGACGGCACGAGCCGGCTGCGCCGGCCCCTACGATCACGTGACACGTTGCTCATGGCCGCCGCGCTCCGCCGGCTCGGGGTTGCTGTCGTCGACGACGACGGCGACTGGGTAGTCCATGGTGAGCTCCCGCTGCGGGCGGCCCAGGGCGCTCTGATCGACTGCGGCAACGCCGGCACCGTCGCCCGGTTCACCCCGGCGCTGGCCACGCTTGCCCACGGCGACCTGGTATTCGACGGCGACCCGCACATGCGTGAACGTCCGCTCGGCCCGCTGCTTGACGCGTTGCGGGCACTCGGCGCGCGCATCGACGGCGACCGGATGCCGCTGACCGTCCACGGACGCGGGCGCCTTACCGGAGGCGAGGTGACGGTGGACGCGTCCGCGTCCAGCCAGCTTGTGTCCGGGCTGCTGCTCGCGGCACCCCGCTACGATCATGGTGTGACCGTCCGCCATGTGGGCTCGCGGCTGCCGTCCTGGCCGTACCTGGAGATGACCGTCGCGGACCTGCGTGCGGCCGGTGCCCTGGTCGAGGTTGATACCGACCGGCGGGCGGGGGCCGCGGGGGCCGCGGTGACGGCGCGCTGGTCGGTCGCGCCCGGCCGGATGCTCGCCCACGACCGCGTCATCGAACCCGACATCAACAGTGCCGCCGCCTTCCTCGCGGCGGCGGCCGCGACCGGCGGTCGTGTTGTTCTCGCCGACTGGCCAGCCGCGACCGTGCAACCCGGCCGGATGCTCCCGGACCTGCTGGCCGCGATGGGGTGCGCCGTCACCCGGACAGCGGCCGGTCTCGAGGTACGCGGGCCGCAACGCCTGCGGGGCATCGACGTCGACCTCACCGACTACGGCGAGGCCGCGCCCACCCTCGCGGCGCTCGCCGTCCTCGCCGATTCACCCAGCCGCCTGCGGGGCATCGCGCACCTGCGGCTACAGGAGACCGACCGGCTCGCGGCGCTCGCGGCGGAGCTGGGGCGCCTGGGTGCGGCGATCACCGTGACCGATGACGGGCTGGCCATCTCTCCCGCGCCACTGTCCGGCGCCCGGCTCGACCCACGGGCCGACCATCGGCTCGCCATGGCCTATGCCGTGGTGGGGCTGGTCGTGCCCGGGGTGCTCGTCCACGACATCGCCACGACCGGCAAGACCGTGCCACACTTCGACCGGCTGTGGGCACGCATGCTGGCCGGTACCAGGATGCTGGACGAGACGGTCCGGCAACCATGAAAGCCCGCCGTCGCGGGCTGGAACGGCGCGGGTGAATGCCGCGGGAGCTGGACGAGGACGACGTACGGGTCCGAGCTGGGCGCGGGTCACGGCCACGTACCCGGGAGCGGCCCGACCACGCCGACGCGGTGGCGGCGAGCATCGTCGCGGTCGATCGCGGCCGCTACACCTGCCATGTCACCGGACGGATCGCGGCGACGGCAGCGACCGTGCGGGCGACCAGGGCGAAGGCGCGGGCGGACGATGGGTCGACCGGCCCGCCGCAGTCCACCGGTATCCTGGTCGCCGCCGTCCGCGGCGGCTCGTTACGCCGGACGAGCGTGATCGTCGGCGATGAGGTCGCCCTGGTCGGGGACGTCTCCGGCTCGCCTGGCAGCCTGGCCCGGATCGTCGCGCGAGCTGAACGCCGGAGCGTGCTGCGGCGCACCGCCGACGACACCGACCCCCTCGAACGCCCGATCGTCGCCAATGCCGACCGGCTCATCATCGTCTGCGCCCTCACGGACCCACCACCGCGCACCGGGATGATCGACCGATGCCTGGTCGCGGCCTACGACGGTGGCCTGGAACCGGTGCTCTGCCTCACCAAGGCCGATCTCGCCGACGACGCGCCATTGCGGGAGCTCTACGGACCGCTCGGCCTCCCGGTGGTGACCACCCGGCCGGACAGGAGCGTCGAAGCGCTGACCGCGCTGCTCCGCGGCCGTGTCTGCGTCCTGTTCGGTCATTCCGGTGTCGGCAAGTCAACGCTGGTCAACCGGCTGGTACCGGATGCCGCCCAGACAATTGGCGCGGTCAACGCGGTCACCGGACGAGGCCGGCACACATCGTCCGCGGCCATCGCCCTGCCGATGCCCGGTGGGGGCTGGGTCGTCGACACCCCGGGGGTGCGCTCGTTCGGGCTGGGCGCGGTCCGCGCGGAGCGGGTACTGGCCGCTTTTCCCGATCTGGCTCCGGCCGCGGCCGCGTGCCCGGGTGGCTGTACCCATCAGGCGGGCCTCGCGGACTGCGCGGTCGACCGCGCCGTCGATGACGGGCTGGCGGAGCCCGGCCGGCTCGCGAGCCTGCGCAGGCTCCTTGTCGCCCGCTCCGGTGCCGACCCGGCATAGC
>NZ_CAKJTR010000056.1:17578-28689 GCF_917627355.1 Protofrankia sp. Cj3
AGGCCCGAACTCGGTGGGGATATCCGTCATTACCGGCCGGCGCCCCGGTACGCTCGCCGCGTGACCCGTGCCGCACAGACAGATCCGGATCCCCGCCCCAGCGGCCTACCGGCTAGTAACGTCGAAATCCCGGCGAACCCGGCTGCCGACGACCACCCGGTCACCGATGATCTGGCCCTGGCCCTGGCCCTGGCGGATGCCGCCGACGCCATCACGATGGCCCGTTTTCAAGCTGTTGACCTGCTGGTCGAGGCAAAGCCCGACGCCACTCCCGTGACCGACGCCGACACCGCGGTGGAGGCGATGATCCGGGCCCGGCTGGCGCGGGTCCGGCCCGGCGACGCGGTCCTGGGCGAGGAACAGGGGCTGGTCGGTGAGGCCCGGCGCCGTTGGGTGGTCGACCCGGTGGACGGTACCAAGAACTTTGTCCGCGGGGTGCCGGTGTGGGGGACGCTGCTCGCTCTCGAGATCGACGGTACGGTCGTCGTCGGTGTGGCCAGCGCGCCCGCAATGGGCCGGCGCTGGTGGGCGGCACGCGGTCACGGGGCTCACACCCGGACGGTGGCCGGCGAGATCCGTTCACTGGCCGTGTCAGCGGTGACAGACCTTGCCGACGCCTACCTGTCGTTCGCCTCCATCGAGAACTGGTCGGCGGCCGGTCGGCTGGAGCCCTTCCTCGATCTCGTGGCCGCGGTGTGGCGGACCCGGGCCTTCGGTGACTTCTGGTCGCACATGATGGTCGCCGAGGGAGCTGTCGACCTTGCCTGCGAGCCCGATGTCTCGCTGTGGGACATGGCCGCCCTCCAGGTGATCATCGAGGAGGCCGGGGGCACCTTCACGGATCTCACCGGACGCCCTGGGCCGGCCGGTGGCTCGGTTCTGACAACCAACAGCCGGCTGCATGCCCGGGCGCTGGATATCCTGAACCAGCCTTCCGTGCGGTGACCCGTACCGCGCGCCGTCCGATCGGCTTTGCCCATCGGGGCTCGCCCGCGCTGTTCCAGCGGGAGAACACCGTAGCGGCCTTCCAGCGGGCGTTGGCGGGCGGTGCCGGTGGGCTGGAATCGGATGTGTGGCTCACGGCGGACGGCGTGGCGGTACTGCACCATGATGGCGTGCTCGGACCGCCGGGCCGGCGCCGCCGGCTCAGCGAGACACCGGCCGCGGCGCTCCCGGGGTGGCTTCCACGCCTGGCCGGCCTCTACGCCGCCTGTGGCAACGCCTTCGAGCTCAGCCTGGACCTGAAGGACCCACCCGCCACCGCGCGCCACGCCGTGCGCGCGGTGGTCGAAACCGCCCGCGCGGCTGGTGCGGCGGACCGCCTGTGGCTGTGTGGGGATCTTGACGCGATCCGCTCCTGGCAGTCGATCATCAGCCTGGAGGCGCTGGATGACACGGTGAAATTCGTGAACTCCGCAGCCAGCCGGGAGATCCGCTCCCACCGGGCGATCGGCGGAGGCCTGGAGGCGTACGCGCGACGTGCGGCCGCCGCCGGAGCCACCGTGCTGAACCTGCGTGCCAACGACTGGTCCGCCGCGATGGTGCCGTTGGTGCACGCTCACGGGCTTCTTGCGTTCGGCTGGCATGCCCAGTCGTCCCGAGCCCTGAACCGCCTGCTGGGATTCGGCGTGGACGGTGTCTACTCCGACCACCTCGGCCGGCTTGTACGCGCCACCAACGACGAAGCAACAATCGCGCGTACACGTCACGTGCAGTGACCAAAAAACAACGCCCGATCATCGCCGACAGGAAATAGTCGGCGCAAAATCCAATCACTCAATAAAATCCGAACACAACCGCCAGCACAATCCCCCGCACTGCGCAGAGTGACCAGCTCGACGCATTGGCGTGACCTCGGCCAGGCCTGGTTCACCACCCTGGTTCACCGCGGGTGAATGAGTCCGAGCCGACCACATTCGCATAGCCGAGAGTGCATATTTCATGACTGGCGCCGCTTCGTCGAAACGTTCACTCCTCGGCAGCCACTTTCAGCATCTGCGCCGGAAATCCCGTCCGTTCCGCTACATGTTCGACAGAGTAACCCTGCCGTACCAGGTCACGAGCCTGCTCAAGGGTCCAGCCACGGCCGGGGTCAACCCGGCGAACGACGACCTCACCTGCCTGGCGACGCTCTTCCGGCCAGCTCAGACGCGCACGACGTGCCAACGGTCGACCTCCGATATATCTCTGACTTCAGTTACTACAGCGAGGATAGGCCATATTGGCATGACCGCGCCCGACGAAGTCCACGATAGCGGGCCGCGGTGTCCCAATGCGATAGCGGGTTGGAACAAAGAAGTGGCATCTGTCTCGACGATCCGGCGCGGTAGCCGGTTGAGCGGGATGAAGCGGGTATCATGTGCGGTCAGCGGCGTACGGGTCACGAACCGATCCGCGGTTGTTCGCTCCGGAGAACGTTCCATGGCTCCCAGCCAGTATGAACCTCCCGGGCCAATGGACGCACGGTCATGGCTCTTCCCACAGCTCCGCGGACCTACGGAACCCTGGCTGGGCACCCCGGACGAGGCCGCGCCGAAGATACTGCCCACGATCGGTGGATCCCGGCTCGCCGGCTTCCGTACGCTCGCCGGTGGCGAATCCTCACTTTCCGCCGTGTCTTGTTCACCTCGGCCCACGCGGGACCGGCCCTTCCCCGTGACGGGTGCCGAGCGGCGTGCTCGAAGCCGCGGCCAACGCGCTTTCCTCACCGGTGGCCGCTCTCATCCGCCGGCTCCGGCTTCGGCCCGGCGGCTGCTGCGGGCGACACCCGCTGGAACGCATCAGATCCCGCCACTGGCGAGCCGAGTACGTTGCCGGGCGAGTCGAGGACAAAAACTCCTCCAGCACCGTCCGAAAGCGCTCCGGGTTACTGCGATGCGGGAAATGCCCGGCGTCCGCGAAGATCTCCAAGCGGCTGCCGGGCATCGCCGCGTGCAGGATCCGCGCATGTTCAGGCGGGATCACCGCGTCATGCCCACCCCAAATGATCAGAGAAGGCATTCCGGCCGCGAGGTAACAGCGGTCCAACATCGTGATTGCCTGGCCATGGCCGTCCACGGCGGTCCGCAACGTCCGGAGGAATGCCGCTCGAGCGGTGTCCACATGCAGATCTTCCAAGGTGCGCATGAGGTCGTCGACATCGCGCCCCAGATCGGTGTGCAGCCAGCGCAACGCCCGCGTCACCGCCCAACCGATATGGCGCAGGGATGCCGTGGTAAGCAGTGAGAGCACCGCTCCTGAACCTGGAATCGCCGCGGCCCGCAGCAGCGGATGGATGTCGGAACGCACTCCCCCGGTGGCTACCAGCACCACCCGCTCGCACCGTTCGGGAAACTGATAGGCGAACTGCATGGCCACCCCGCCGCCCAGGGAGTGGCCGACCACCGTCACCCGGTCGATGCCGAGTACCGTCAACAGGTCACGCATTCCGCAGGCGTATCCACCAATGGAATAGTCGCCCCGGGGCTTGTCCGACCGGCCGTGCCCGAGAAGATCCGGCGCGATCACCGTTCGGCCGCGGGCAAGCAACGGAATGAGGTCCGCCCAGGTCTGCGAACTGTCCCCGATCCCGTGGATGAGCAACAACGCCGGTCCGTGCCCGGCACGGATGTAAGCCCGACGATATCCGTGCACGGTTACATACCGTATGACATAGCGGGAGGAGCCGGGTGGGCGTGCCCGCTCCGTTTCCGCGCCGGTCGCGGTGCCGGTAAGGTCATCTGGACGATCCGTGGGCACACGTGCCAGGTCACCCGCAACGCGGATACGAGTTTCGCGCATAGCCGCCCTCCGCCTACTCGTCCAGGCCGGCTGGCGGGCAAACCAGACAGTAAAGCCACCAACCAGGTCCGGAAAACCCGTCTTCGGCCTATTGGTCCCACAGCGCCTCCGGCGGGCGCGACGGGACCAGCATCGCGCCGGCTTCGGCTGGTTGGCACCCTGTGCACCTCGACAACGCGGGGATCACCCTCCCACCGCCTTGAGGACGTGTTCCGGAAGCCAGCTGTCCGGCCCGCCGCGTCCAGGCGGCCCCTGGCCGAACGACGACTTCCGAAACACGCCATAGCGCGACCGGTAACAGGGACATGGCGGCGCGAGGCTGGGGCACGTACCTCGCCGCGTTGTCACCGGTCGTTCGTGGCCGCTCAAAACTCGATGTTGCTCATCACGTGCTTGATCCGGGTGTAATCCTCGAGGCCGTAGACTGACAGATCCTTCCCGTATCCGCTCTTCTTGAAGCCTCCGTGCGGCATCTCGGCAACCAGCGGGAGGTGGGTATTGATCCACACGCAGCCGAAGTCCAGCCGGCGGGCAACCCGCATCGCCCGGGAGTGATCACGTGTCCACACGCTGGCCGCGAGCCCGTATTCGACTCCGTTTGCCCAGGCCACGGCCTCGTCCTCAGAACCGAACCGCTGGACCGTCACAACCGGCCCGAAGATCTCTTGCTGGATCAGCTCGTCATCCTGGCGCAGGCCCGCGATAACCGTCGCCGGGTAGAAGAACCCGGAGCGGTTCAACGGCGCCCCGCCGGTGAGCACCTCGGCATGCCTCGGCGCGCGATCCACCATTGCCTGCACGCGGCCGAGCTGACCGACGTTGTTCAACGGGCCGTAGGCTGCGCTCGGCTCGTCCGGGCCGCCGGTTCTGGTCGCTCGTGCCTGTTCGGTCAGGGCCGCGACGAGATCATCATGGACGCCCGGCGCGGTTAGAATCCTGGTGGCGGCGGTGCAGTCCTGCCCGGCATTGAAGTAGGCGGCGCCCGCGATCCCCGCCGCGGCCGCGGCGACATCGACGTCGTCAAAAACGATCACCGGTGCCTTGCCGCCCAGTTCCAGATGGACCCGCTTGAGGGTGCCGGCCGCCGCCTGGGCAACCTCCATGCCGGCCCGGACACTGCCGGTGACCGACGCCATCGCCGGCAGCGGGTGAGCGATCAGGGCTCGGCCGGTGTCCCGATCACCGCACACCACATTGAGGACGCCCGCGGGCAGGAACTCGGCCGCGATCTCGGCGAGCAGCAAGGTGCTGACCGGGGTCGTCTCCGACGGCTTGAGCACCACGGTGTTGCCCGCGGCGATCGCCGGCGCGAGCTTCCACACCGCCATCATCAGCGGGTAGTTCCACGGGGTCACCTGCGCGCACACGCCCACCGGCTCGCGCCGCGTAAAACTTGTGTACCCGGTCATGTACTCACCCGCCGACCGTCCCTCGAGCAACCGGGCCGCACCGGCGAAAAAGCGGATCTGATCCGCGGCGGGCGGAATCTCCTCGGCCAGGGTGAGCGCGATCGGCTTCCCGGTGTTCTCGCACTCCGCCCGGACGAGGTCGTCCGCGCGTTCCTCGATGGCGTCAGCGAGTGTGAGCAGGGCTCTGGCCCGCTCACCCGGTGTGGTGGCGCGCCAGGATTCGAAGGCGTCCGACGCGGCCCGCACCGCCGCGTCCACATCAACCGCGCCGGATACCGGTGCCTCGGCGAAGACCGCTGCCGTGGACGGGTTCACCACGGGCGTCGTCCGCCCGTCCATGGCCGCGACGCTGGCACCGCCGATGAAATTCGTGAGGATCTTATCCATACGCACTCCGCATCACGCCCCTTACCTGGCGAATCCGGCTAATCCAGCTAACTTGGCCAACCTGGCTCATCCGGCTAACCTGGCTGTCCGCCGCCGGTGGTGCCGGCGAGGTCACGGGCCAACGCCGCGAAGGAGTCGAGGTAGCGGTCAACATCGGCGTCGGAGTGCTGCACCGACAGCGTCCACTCCTCCTCCCGGCCCGGAGCCATCAGGACGCCCCGATTGGCGTTGTAGAGCCAGGCGAGCTCCGGCAGAGCCGGATTCTGGAGCGCCATGAAGGACGTGTAGTCGCGGATCGGGGCATCGGCGAAGTGCACACACCCCTTGGAGCCGATGCCGACCGTGTAGCCAGGCAGCTCGTGGCGCCGGAGAATGTCATCGCAGCCGGCGATGAGCCGGTCGCCCAGCCGATCGAGATGGGCATACGCCTCCGGGGTGAGGACCTCCAGCAGGCTGGCCCGGGCAGCGGCCATGACCAGTGGGTTGCCGTTGAACGTCCCCACCTGTTTGACCCGGCCGCAGGCAACGGCCGCCATGATGTCCGCCGTGGCGCCGATGGCCCCGGACGGCAGCCCGCCGCCGAGCGCCTTGGCCAGCGTGATCATATCCGGCAGCACGCCGAAGCGTTCGGTGGCGCCCCCGGCCGCCACGCACAGACCGGTCTTGACCTCATCGAAAATCAATATCACGCCGTGCCGGCGAGTGATGCTCCGGACAGCCTCCAGATAGCCGGGCTCGGGCAGGACCACGCCGAGGTTCATCATGGCCGGTTCCATGATCACACAGGCTGGCGGACGCCCCTCGGCCACCAACGCCTCAATCCGCCGCTCCATGGCCGGGGCGTCGTTGAACGGCACCGGCACAGTCAGATCGATCACTGTCGATGGAATGCCCTCGCCGTAGGCAAGCGACGCCATGTGATCGACGGGGCCGATGTCCTCGTAGGGGGTCCCGATCGAGACCATCACGTAGTCATGATGACCGTGGTAGGAACCGAAAATCTTGACGATCGTCTCGCGTCCGGTCACCGCCCGGGCGATTCGGATCGCATCCATGGTCGCTTCCGACCCCGAGTTGACATAGCGCCACTGCGGCAGCCCGAAGCGACGGACCAGTTCCTCACTAACGATCACCGAATCCTCGGTCGGCATCGCGAAGTGGCTGCCCAGGCCTATCCGCTCACGCACCGCGCGAACAATGGCCGGGTGCGCATGCCCCTGCACCATCGAGCCGAAACCATTGTGGAAGTCGGAATACTCGGTTCCGTCGACGTCCCACACCAGCGAGCCCCGCCCGTGCGTCAGGTAGATCGGCCAGGGGTCGCGGGCCTGGTAGGACGACGGCACCCCACCGGTCATCGACCGCAGCGCCCGGTCGTGCATCGCCCGGGAGCCCGGGGTGCGTTCGGCCAGCCGGCGCTCCTCCTGCCGGGTGAGGGCAGCAGCGCGCTCGGCGATGCCGGCGGGCGCCGCGTATGCCCTCGACTCGGATATCGTCCCGCCCATGTTCCCGCTCCCCTTCCGGTAGCCAGGTACGGAAAGCGTAGCCCGCCCCGGCCACCGACAAGGGAATCCACGGAACACTCGAGCGGGGAAAATGCCGGGCCCGCACCGCGTGTTCCGCTTCGCGCAACCGTGCGACTGCCACCACCCGAGATCCGCTCCTGCCGTTCAGGACCCGATAAGGAAGACTTTGTCCCAGGAACGTAAGCCGAGCGTCGCGAGGGCCGCGCCGGAACCCCTCCTCGACGACATCAACAAAGCAATCATCGAACAGCTCCAGGAGGATGGCAGGCGCTCCTATGCGGCCATGGCCACGGCCGTGGGCCTGTCCGAGGCCGCGGTCCGCCAGCGGGTCCAGCGGCTGCTCGACTCCGGGATCATGCAGATCGTCGCGGTGACCGACCCGCTGCGGGTGGGCTTCCGGCGTGAAGCCATGATCGGCGTCAAGGTGTCGGGCGACGCCCGGGAGGTGGCCGACATCATCGCGGCGCTGCCGGAGGTCGATTACGTGGTGCTCACCGCTGGATCGTTCGATCTCCTGCTGGAGATCGTCGCCGAGGATGATGAGCACCTGCTGTCATTGATCAACGACAGCATCCGCGCGCTGCCGCAGGTACGGGAGACCGAGACGTTCGTGTACCTGCGCTTGGTGAAGCAGACCTACACCTGGGGCGCGCGCTGATCCGAACGGTTACGCACGGACACGACTCAACGCGGGGATGGACGCGCCGCGGGGACAGATACCGCATAGCGTGGACCATCCAGGAAAGGAGCCCGATCACCGTGCACATCACGCCGTCAAGGACCGGTGGCTCCGCCGCTGGTACCGATCCGACCACGGCGCCGTACCCGCTCCTGCACCCCTTTGCCCGCCCGGCGGCAGCCCAGGACTCGTTCATCCGGATCGTCTCCGGCAGGGGCGCGCACGTCGTGGACGACTCCGGCCGGCGCTACGTCGATGCCCTGGCGGGCCTGTGGTACTGCGCGGCCGGGCACGGCCGCACAGAGATCATCGAAGCCGTGACGGCGCAGCTGCGCACGCTGGACGCCTTCCACCTGTTCGAACGCTTCAGCAACCCGCCGGCGGAAGCGCTCGCCGAGCGGCTCGCCGAGCTGGCGCCCATGCCCGCTGCCCGGGTGTTCCTGACCTGTGGCGGATCGGAAGCGGTGGACACCGCCATGAAGATCGCCCGCCTGGCGCACGCCGTCACCGGCGAGCCGGAACGAACGATCATCATCAGCCGATCGCCGAGCTACCACGGCGTGACCTACGGCGGCATGAGCCTGACCGGGCTTCCCGCGAACCAGGCCGGCTTCGGTCCCGGTGTCGGCAACATCGTCCACGTGGGCAAGGACGACCTCGACGCGGTGGCCGACGTCATGGCGAGCAAGCCCGGCCGGGTGGCCGCGGTCATCGCCGAGCCCGTGATCGGGGCCGGCGGCGTGTATCCGCCCCGCCCCGGCTACCTCACGGGCCTGCGGGATCTCTGCGACGCCCACGGCGCCTTCCTGATCATGGATGAAGTGATCACCGGTTTCGGCCGGCTGGGCGGCTGGTTCGGTGCTCAGCACTTCGGCGTCCGGCCTGACCTCGTCACGTTCGCGAAGGCCGCGACCAGCGGCTATCAGCCCCTTGGTGGCGTACTCATCGGCCCCGCGGCGCACGAGCCGCTGCGCCGCCCGGACGTCGTACTGCGCCACGGCGGCACCTATTCCGGGCATCCGGCGGCGTGCGCCGCCGCGCTGGCCAACATCGCCGTCCTCGAGACCGAGGACCTGCCAGGCCGGGCATCCGTGATCGGCGAGCGCCTCGCGGCCGGGCTGCGGGCGGTAGCGAGCACGCACGGTCTCAGCGACGTCCGCGGCCACGGCGCGATGTGGGCGGTGGATCTGCCCGACGGCCCGACCGCCACCGAGATCCGCGACCGGATGCTCGCCCATGGTGTCATCGTCCGGCCGCTCGGCACCTCCACACTGGCCTTCTGCCCCCCGCTGGTCATCGACCTCGCCGACGTGGACCTGCTCTCGGCCGCCCTCGCCGCGGCCCTGTCGGGCCAGTGAGCCCGCACAGCGTTGAGTGGCCGGCGGCTGGTCAGGTTTGGTAGATCGGCTGGAACAGCGCATTCCACTCGGCGGCCTCGGCCCTGTCCAGAACGCGGTAACGGCGCAGCCGGGCAAGGTCTGAACGCGTGGGAAAAACCAGCGAGCTGTTGGCCGTGGCGGTCAGCTGGGTCCGCTGGTCGCCGCTGGCCGCGACCGCGTCTCGCAGGATCCGGTCACGCGCGAAGGGGACGGGCGTGATGTAGTTGATCCCCTCGGCGAGCTTCGCGGCGACGTCGGGCTGGTAGGCGAAGTCCATAAAAGTGATCGCATCCACCGGATGGGGCGCGGTGACCGGGATGCACATGCTGTCCGTCCACAGAATCCCGCCCTCCTCCGGAACGACGAACCGCAGGTCCGCCCCTTCGGAATTGGCCTGGAAAATATCACCCGACCATGCCATGGACAACCACACCTCCCCTTTCTTGAGTGGCTCGATGTAGTCCTGCTGGTAGTAGTTGCGGACGATATGATCGGCACGCTGTCTGCGCAGGGCATCGGCGGCTTTGTGCCAGTCCGCCGGAGTGGAGGTCTCCGGCATGATGCCCAGCCCCACCAGAGTGAAGTTCGGGAGATCCCGAACATCTCCGAACATCCCGACCCGGCCCGCAAAGGCCGGGTCGAACAGATCGTTGAAACTCCTGATCTCACGGCCGGTGCGGTTCAGGTCGTAGGCGATCCCCGTGATTCCCGACTGCCAGGCAACCGTGAACGTGTTGTCCCGGTCATAGGACGGGCTCACGACGGTCTCGTCGGCGTTGGCGTAGAAGGTGGGCAGCCGGTTCCTGTCCAGCGGCGCCAGGTAGTTCAGCCGGATGAGCTCCGCGAGCACCTGGCCGTTGGTGATGACCATCAGATCGTGGCCGATCGGACGCCCCGCCTCGAGTAACGACTGGATGCCCGCGTAGAACGACTCGTCGTTGTCGATGACCTCACGGTAGGAAACCGTGATTCCGGTTGTCCGGGTGAACAGATCAAGCGTCGGGTGGCCGTTCTTCTGGCCGGGGAACGTGTCGATGTACAGCGGCCAGTTCGCGAAGTCCAGATGGCCCGCCCTGCTCCGGCCGGCCCAATAGTCGGTGACGGAGCGTTCGGGCAGGGGGCTCGGCCCCGTCGGCGCCGGTGGCGGAGCCGCCTGTTGCGATCCGCACGCGGCCAGCAGGACGCCGCCGCCCGTCAATATGCCGGCCAGCCGGAGGAGCTCCCGCCGTCCAAGGGCGGCCTGGGCACCCGCAGGCCCAGACCGCGGCGCTGCCGGCTGTCGCATCGCCATCCGTGGCCTGGTCAGGCCGCGCAGCAGAGCCGGGTGACATGAATTATTTGGATCATTCCGATGATTTCCAAGCACGTCGACGGCGGGCCGTTCGGACATCGTTGACATCGCAGCCATCCTTTTGCGAACTGTTGCTTGACAGTCGAACTACCGGTGGCACAAAAAATCAGAACTCCCTTCGCCGACATTCAACTGCGTGTCCGTATCGTCACTATCGGGACCACAGTGTTGCCGGATGTCACCGGAACGACAGCGGGAGTCCAACGGGATCGCGAGGATGCCGCTGGACCGGTCGCGTTCTGGACGCCGAGCCAGGACAACCCCGACCGGCCAACGGGAGTCCAACAAGTGCGTCGGCCAAGACCAACTCGGTTCGGGAGGAGTGGATGACCATGACCCTGGTGCGCCACGATCCACATGATGGCGTCCTCACTACCCGGATCGGCCAGGCTGAGATCACCGTCCGGCCGGAACCACCCGCGGCCTCGGGGCAGGCCGCGGTGGTCCTGCTGCGGCTGGACACGCCCATGCTCGACACGATGTCCGCCGCGTACCTGACGCCTGAAGAAGCTCGCGCCCTCGCCGACGTACTGCTGCGATCAGCCGACCTGCTGCGTCCGGCGAGCCCGTGGCACCCCCCTCGGCCCTGAGCTGAGCCCG
>NZ_CAKJTR010000057.1:0-490 GCF_917627355.1 Protofrankia sp. Cj3
ACATGGCTCCGCGCTTTCGGTCGGCAGGCGGTCGAGGGACGACGGCCCGGCGGCACTGCCGGCACCGTTTCCGACCGAGCCTGCTGGCCCATCCTGAGAACTGTCTTAGAGAGCATCTCGTTCATTTTGTGATGTTTCAGTCGGGTTTCTGGCGGTGGTGAGGCGGGGCAGAGTCGAACCATCCCCCGTCAGAGCCGCCTCAGGCGGTGCAGACGACGGCGCAGGTGAGTCGATACCCCACCTCGCCGTTCCCAAATCCTGGCAATTGCCGCGTACCGGATCCGACAAACTTCGCCTAATCTGAACGAGATGCGCTCTTAGAGCTGGATCCGGCCGCTCGGCGGCACGGCGAAGTGAAGGTGGCGGCTGGAGAATCATGGCCATCCGCTCTTTCGGCCAGCTCTTCAGCACGACGGGGTGTGACGTTGCGACCCGAGTCAGCCGGTGAGATGGCGCTGTCGTGGGAATGGATTGAGGGCTCACGGAAGTA
>NZ_CAKJTR010000057.1:1196-27485 GCF_917627355.1 Protofrankia sp. Cj3
CGCCATGTACTTCCCCGGACACGCAGTGTCGTCTACGCTGAAGTCGTGGTTTGGAACAAGCGGGGAAATACCGGCGGCGGAGCGTCGTCGGGCAGTGGCGGCACGAAGCGGGGCGGGAAGGACTACACCTCGTCTCATTCCGTCGACCGCGGCACGATGACCTGCCCACGCTGTTCGGGCAGCGGAGAGGTGGAACGGGACCACGTTGAGACCGACGGGGACGGCGGTTTCTCTGGTGCTGACCGGATGACCTGCCTGCGCTGCAACGGTCGGGGCACGGTCGCAAGCCGATGACTACCGAGCGGGCGGGTGAACCCGAGCAAATGGTCACAGCGGTCCGGGTGCAGTGCAAGGAGTGCCGACGGGCGCGCGGTGCCGTACGTGCCCGCGCGAGAAGTAGCGGCGGCGCAAAAGGTGAGCTTCCTGGTGCGGTGGTCGATCGCTGCCCGCACTACGAGACGATCTGGGCGCCTGGTTATGGTCCCGACGCTGAGCCTCCGCCGGACTCGGGATGGTCTGACCGGACGCCGCCAGTTTGATCTCGTTTGACCCTGTTCGAGTCGGCTGCGGTCGCGTACCAGCCCGGCCCGCACGGCCTGCCGACGTAATCGTGCCCATTGCTTCCCACCCAGTCAGGCCGGTGCGGCGATGACCAGCCATTTCGGGTTTGCGGCGTCAGGCAGGTGCCCGGGACCCGGAGCGGTATGGCGCCCGCTCTTGTGGGTGCGCGGATTCGGTCGCGTTCAGGGCTTCGGTGTGATCAAGGGTTCCGGTCAGGGCGAGCCGTAGCGGTGCACCCCGCCGGTTGTCCACAATCTTTATCTGGATGCTGAGGAGGGCATACAGGTCCTGGCCCTCCTCCATGGTCGCGGTCGCCAACCGGGTGGACGCGACAGCTGCCAGGTCCCGGACCGCTTGGACCTGTTGCGCGTACGACGCCGCCTGTGCGTGGCGATCCGCGAGGGTCTGACGATGTGCCTTGGCGGTACTCAGTTTGGTTTGCAGGTTACGGGACGCCGCCGCCACGGTGTCCGCGTCGAGCCCGGCAGCGGACAGGTTCACGATCGTGGTCGTGAGCGCCTGCTGTAGCCGGTGGATCTCTCCGTCGGCTTTGGTGATCGCGTCGGTGTCGCCACCGCCGTGGGTGGCGATCAGTCCGGCGTGGTCCCCGGCGACCGAGGCCAGATACTCCGGATCGGCGAGGACCGCCCGGACCTGTTCCCACACGGTGGCCTCGGCCAGGTCCGCCACCACGGTGGGCTCGAGGCAGCGGACCCGCCCGGGATGGCTTTTGCCGTAGCGGCGGCAGTACCGCTGCGGTTGACTGTGGTTGATCCGCCCGATGCCGTGCATCGGTGCCCCGCAGGTGCACAGCAGCCGGCCGGTCAACGGGTGACAGACCCCAACAGGCCGGATACCTCGACCACGAGCTGTGGCAGACGAGCGCCACGTGCGACCCTGACGGCTGCTCGGCAAGCGGCAAGGACGGCGACGAGAACAAGGACAGCCGTATCCCCAAGTAATGGAGTCGACCTTTCCTATGCAGTGGAATGACCTGCCGGCGCAGGTCCGCGACGCGGTCGAGGCACAGACCGGACCCATTATGTCCGCCGACACGGTGGACGTGGGGGACGGCTGCGACCTCGCCGCAGTCGTGGATGCGGGTAAGCAGCGGCTGTTCGTCAAAGCCGTCCACGGCGACGGCAGGCGGGCACGCTGGCTCCGCAACGAGCACACATTCGGGCACCTCGCCGCAGGCATCGCGCCGAGGCCGCAGTTCGCATGCCAGGTCGATGACTGGCTGCTTGTCGGCTTCGAGCACGCGACCGGCCGCCCGGCGGACCTCGCGTCTGACTCCCCCGACCTACCCCGTATTGGCGACGTCGTCGACGACATCGCCCGCCGGGCCGGCGAGGGCCTGCGCTCGCTTTCCGAGCGATGGCGCAACACGGATTGGTGGGCGGACTTGACGGCACGACCAGCGAGCGCTTTCCCCGGATGGGACGTAGCCACGGCAGCCGTCCACGCGAGCACCGTAGTCGACGCCGTTGCAGGGGACCGACTGATCCACACTGACCTGCATGCCCACCAGTTCATGATCAGAAAGGATCGGATCTGGGTGGTCGACTGGGGCTGGCCGGCACAAGGCGCCGGCTGGGTAGACGCCGCATTCATGGTCATCCGTCTCATCGGCGCCGGACACTCCCCGCAGCAGGCCGAGCAGTGGGCGTCCAGGCTGACCTGCTGGGCTGGCGCCACTGACGACGACCTCAACGCCTTCGCCTGCTACGTGGCCGGGCTGTGGAGCATACGTGCCGCTCAGTCAGACAACCGCGCCGCTCACAACCGAGCGACCCTGGCACGCAGTTACGCCACGTGGCGCCTGACATAGCTGCCACCAGCAAGGCGCGCGTGAGCCCGTCGCCTGTCGCAAACTTTCTCTACGGTTTCAAGGGTCGCACGGCGAGGTTCCGACGGGGGTTGATCCGGCGCTCCTTGCCCGGCCGGGAGAACCCGGGGTAGGGCGTAGCCTGCCCGCCCGACGGAGGAGATCAGCTCAGCCGGAACTGTGACCGTGAGTCAGACAAACGGTGTTCGCGGGACACGACGACGCCCGGTCGGTGACGGGAACGTGCGGTCACCGGTCGGGTATCGTGTCCGCTCGCTCGACCGGCTACGGTCAGCGCGCGCAGGCGGCAGCGACGGTGGTCATCGCGGGTCTGGCCCGCCCCGGTTGCGCTTTTTGTGCCACAGGGAGGCGTAGGTCGCTTCCACCGCGAGGGATGACCGCCAGGTCGCCGCGTCCGCGTCCCCGCTGGCGAGGTCCGCGCAGATCTGTACACCGGCCGGTAGGACGAGCGAGGGTCGCAGGATGAACAGGTCCGAGCCGGGCGGGGGGCAGGTCGACGCGTGCCCGGTCAGCCGGATGTGCCATCAACAGGCCGCTGAAATGCGACTCGGTAGGACCGGACCGGCGGCTGTTTGGGATCGTGTTCATGGGTCTCTGACTCCTGTCTGCGCAGGGTTGGGGATCAAGACCCGGGGCTGGTGTTCGAGCACCGAGCCCGGGTCGTTGCCGTTCCGGCGTTCGATCCGGGAAGCGCCCGCCGGAAGATCCATTACGGCGAGACGGTGAGATCAACGAGGAACGGCACGCCCGTGACCTGCGAGACCCACGAAAGCGGGCGATATTAAGAGCGACCGGCAATAGGGGACGCGGCGTCGCGGGGCTGGGGCACGCACCTCGCCGAGTTGTCGTCGGTCGCCACCCAACACCTCCGGTGACTCCCTCCGCCGCCTCGCGATGCACGCACCCCAGCCCTGCTCCTTGATCCACGCCCCTATTGCCGGGCGCTCTTAGTGAATTGATCTTGCGATTGCTACTGGAAGTGGCAATAATGACGGCATGGCCGTCACCTCTGCCGCGGAGCCGCCCTTCACCGGGCGTGCGGTCAAACGCAGCACGTCCTTCCCGGAAGACCTGGTCCGTGAGGTCGAGGCGCGTACCGGGCCGCGTGGGTTCTCCGCCGCGGCCACCGAGGCGCTCGCGCATTGGGTCCACATGCGGCAGCTGCAGGAGATCGTCGAGGACTACGAGCACGAGCATGGCCCCCTTGACGTCGACGGGGTGCGGGAGGCTCTGGCCGAATGGCCCGACGCCGACTGAGCACTCCCGGCGGCGGCACCCTGGTGCTGGACTCACAGGGGCTGTCGCTTCTCGCCGACAGGGATGGCGACGTGGTGCGCCGGGTCGAAGCCGCACGGCTTCGTGGTGCGGTGGTGATCGCATCCACGCTTACGCTGGTGGAGGTGCGGCGGCCCGATGATCCACGGCGCGAAGCGCTGGCATGGGCTGCATCCCGTATCCGGATCGTCGCGGTGACCGAGGACATTGCCAAGCGCGCCGCGGCACTCCTCGACGAGACCGGGCTCGACGGCCACCGCTACGCCGTCGATGCGGTCGTGGCCGCGACAGCGCTGGAGCAGCCGCGACCGGTGCTGGTGCTGACGTCCGATCCCGAGGACCTCGCGGTGCTCACCACCGAGCCGGGCGTGCCACCCCAACAGCGGGTCAAGCCGGTCAAGGTCTGAGCCGGTCGAGGTCTGAGCCTGGCCGGTGCCGGCGTCGGGGATCTGCGCGTGAGCGGGCCGCGGGCGGGGGTGTTACCGTGAAATCCCGTGGACTGGCCAGGTATGGATCCGGCCGGCGATACCCACGGAAGGGTCTCAGCGTGGCGCAGGCGCACGTGACCAGGCACATTTTTGTGACCGGAGGCGTGGCCTCCAGTCTCGGTAAGGGGCTCACCGCCTCCAGCCTCGGTCGTCTCCTCAAGGCACGTGGCCTCCGGGTCACCATGCAGAAGCTCGATCCCTACCTCAACGTCGATCCCGGCACGATGAACCCGTTCCAGCACGGGGAGGTCTTCGTCACCAGCGACGGTGCCGAGACCGACCTCGACATCGGCCACTACGAGCGCTTCCTGGACGTCGACCTCGACGGCAGCGCCAACGTCACCACTGGCCAGGTCTACTCGGAGGTGATCGCCCGCGAACGGCGCGGCGGCTATCTCGGACAGACCGTGCAGGTCGTCCCGCACATCACCGATGAGATCAAGGACCGCATCCGCCGGCTCGCGACCGACGCGGTGGACGTCGTCATCACCGAGGTCGGCGGGACCGTCGGTGACATCGAGTCGTTGCCCTACCTGGAGGCGATCCGGCAGGTCCGCCACGAGGTGGGGCGCGACAACGTCCTGACCGTGCACGTGAGCCTGGTGCCCTACCTGGCCCCTTCGGGGGAGCTCAAGACCAAGCCGACGCAGCACTCGGTGGCCGCGTTGCGCAGCATCGGCCTGCAGCCGGACGCGGTGGTCGCCCGGTCCGACCGCCCGTTGCCGGCCGCGCTCAAGAACAAGATTGCTTTGATGTGTGACGTGGACGACGAGGCTGTGGTCGGCGCGCCGGACGCGGCCTCGATCTACGACATCCCGAAGGTGCTGCACCGTGAGGGGCTCGACGCCTACGCGGTCCGCCGGTTGGGCCTGCCCTTCCGCGATGTCGACTGGACCGAGTGGGACACCCTGCTGCACCGCGTCCACCGCCCGGCCGAAGTGGTCACCGTCGCGATCGTCGGGAAGTACGTCGACCTGCCGGACGCCTACCTGTCGGTGACCGAGGCGTTGCGTGCGGGTGGATTCGCGGTGAACACCCGGGTGGAGATCCGCTGGGTGCCCTCGGACTCCTGCTCGTCGCCGGAGAGCACCGCGTCCGCGCTGGACGGTGTGGACGGCGTGCTCGTACCGGGTGGTTTCGGCATCCGCGGGATCGAGGGGAAGATCGAGGCCCTGCGCCACGCGCGGACGAACGCCATCCCGGCACTTGGGCTGTGCCTGGGCCTGCAGTGCATGGTGATCGAGGCGGCCCGCAACATGGCGGGGCTCACGGGAGCGAACTCGACCGAGTTCGACCCGGACACTGCGCACCCGGTGATTTCCACGATGGCGGACCAGCGGGCGGTGGTCGCCGGTGAGCGGGAGATGGGCGGCACCATGCGCCTGGGCCTCTACCCGTGCGTGCTGGCACCGGGGACGCTGGCCCGGCGGGTGTACGGGGTTGCCGAGGCCGGCGAGCGGCACCGGCATCGCTATGAGGTCAACAACGACTACCGTGATCGGCTTGTCGCCGCCGGGCTGGTGATCTCGGGAACGTCACCGGACGGGCGGCTCGTCGAGGTCGTCGAACTTGCGACCGACAGTAATCCGTTCTATGTGGGAACCCAGGCGCACCCGGAGTTCCGGTCGCGGCCGACCCGCGCCCACCCGCTGTTTGAGGCGTTGGCCGCGGCGGCGGTGACCCATGCGGAACGGCGCACCGGAGTGCTGCCGGTTGAGGTTTCGGCTGACCTGGCGGCCCACGGGATCGGCCCCCTGGACGGGCGCGGAGCGTCTGGTGAACGCAACGGCGAGGAGCTGGTGTCGTCATGACTGCGCATGGTGGTGGTGTAGCGGCGAACGAGCCCGCCGCGGACGTCGTCGACCACGCCGTGGCCTACCGGTCCGCGACCGGGCATCGCTACGAGGTCGTTGAGAGCGAGGTCGCCTTCACCGGACGGATCATCGCGGTACGCCGGGACACGGTGCGGATGCCGGATGGTGGCGTCTCCCAGCGTGATGTCGTCGTGCATCCGGGAGCGGTCGGGGTGGTGGCGCTTGACGAGGCCGACCGGGTGGTGATGGTGCATCAGTACCGCCATCCGGTCCGCCGGCCGCTGTGGGAGCTGCCTGCCGGCATCCTGGACGTGCCCGGGGAACCGCCGGTCGAGGCCGCCGCACGTGAGCTCGCCGAGGAGGCGAACCTCACGGCCGGCCGTTGGGACCTGCTGGTCGACGTCCTCGCGTCGCCGGGCATGACCAACGAGGCGTACCGGCTCTTCCTCGCCCGCGACCTGGCGGCGATTCCCCTGTCAGAGCAGCATGTCCGCGTTCATGAGGAGGCGGACATGCAAGTCACCCGGATGGATCTTGACAAGGCCGTGAGTCAGGTCCTGGAGGGTTCGATCACCAACGCCATGGCTGTTGTCGGCCTGCTGGCGGCGGCGACCGCCCGCGCGCACGGGTTCACCCGGCTGCGTCTGGTGGACGCGCCCTGGCCGGACCGTCCCGATCCCGTCGGTTGACCCCGATCCCCGTTGGTTGGCTGTGCGCGCCCGGCGGTGCTCCCGCCGGGCATCCGCCGGGCGCGCACAGCGTCAGGTCGGCTGGCAGCTACTGTCGATCAGGTGTTTGCTCGGTCAGTTGTTGCCGGTGAGGACGCCGCTGGCCTCGTCCACGACAACGGCGGCGTTCGCGGCCAGCGTTACCGGAGCGAGGGGGAACGCCTGCCCGACGCCGGGTACCGCGAACGTCCCCTGCCAGGTCACCGTCAGCGTGATCGGGTAGGTCCCGGGCTGGCGGTAGGCGTGTGCGACGTAGGCCTCCGGGTGCTCCCTGGGCGAGATCGCCGGGTCGAACGGGCGGCCGGGCGAGTCGGGCCCGAGCGTCCCGTCGCCGAAGTCCCAGCGGTAGTGAGGCACCGCGCTGATGGTGGCCAGCAGCGGCTGGTCGACGTTGAAGGTGAAGCTCGGCGGCACCGGCGTGTAGAGCACGGTGGGCAGGTTGGCAAAACTTCGCCCGTTCGGCTGGACGACCAGCGTGGGTCTGGGCAGCGCCTGTTCTCGCAGATAGTTGACCAGCGAGGCCTGTACCTGGGCGAGCGTCGGGGCGGCGGCAATGGCCTGCGGGTTGCACAGCGCATGGGTGTCCGCCGCGGCTTCCGGGAAAGCGGCCCAGAGCAGCTGCTCGAAACCGGTTGTCTCCGGGCCGACGTTGCAGAAGTCGAGACGGACAGGGCAGTCCGCGCAGGAGTCCGCCGGTCTGGCGGTCCCGACGGCTGTGGGCACCTTGTGCAGCCGCCCGCCGCTGAAAGCGTAGATGTAACCGTTGTCGGTGGCGCGGGTGTCGCAGTATCCCCACATGGCCGCGCAGAGGGAACCGGGTTGTGGGTCCGGTGCCGCGTGAGCTGTGGCGGACGTCGGCAGAAAAACGGCGGCGACCAGGCAGATGACCACTGACAGCCGGCTGATGGTGCCAGCGGCCAGACCTGGGGCGCGGGTGCGGTGGCCTGAGCCGCGCCGGCCTGAGCCGTGGTGGCACCGTGCGCGGTGATCCGGATGTGCCGTCATGACGGCCCCTTGGAGTACAGGAAGTTCTCGATGCGCCAGCCCGCGGTGGTAAGCCACAGCACGGCCGCCGCGGCGCGCGGTGGTTGCGCTGGATAGGTCCGGATGACCTTACCAGCCGTGTCCAGTACCCGGACCGCTCTGATGGCCACGGTCATCTGCGCGGTGATTGCTTTCTCGCCAGCCGGGCCCATGGTCACCGGGCTGACGGCGAGCGGGCCGACATCGGTGTGTCCGCCCTGGTTGTGAAAGTTCTGGGTAACCCCGATATCGAGTACACAGGTCTGGCATCCGGGCATGGCCGTTGCGCTCACATCCGCCACACGTCCTTCCAGACTGGCCCTGTTGATCTCCTCGAAGTATGCGTCGACCGTGGTCAGCGCCGCCTGGGCCGGGTCAGGGGAGGCCGGGGTGGACAGCGTCGCGCTGGGGGGCGCGGCCCCAGCGCGGTCGTCCGCCGGTGCCGCGCCGCGCGTCCCGGCCGCGCCCAGCGCCTGCGCCTTGGGTGGAGCCGAGGCGCCGGTCGCGGCATCGCTGCCGCCGCAACCAGCGCTCATCAGGATGAGGATGGCTGCGGTCGACAGGAGACAGGCGTATCGTAACCGTCTGCTTTCTTTCCGCACCATCAGGAGAATAGCCTCAAATCATCATCGATATGGACAGCATCCATGAAACTCGTCGCCGGTGGGTCGCTCGACCCGGGCACGGGCGATCGGCGCGATGTCGGTGGATGTTGTCCGTCGTACACCTACACTCACGTCGATGGTGAGCGCAGACATACCGGATGGTGGCATGGCCGGCGATTCTGCTGTTCGTGACGGCTTCGCTGTTGGTGACGGCGGCACCGCCGCTCCTGGCAGCACAGCCGCTCCTGGCAGCACAGCCGCCAGGAGCGGCGCCGGTGGCCGTGTGCGTGCCGCCGAGGCGGCGCGCATGGTACGCATGGTGCGCGGATGACGGTGCGCGGATGAACGCCCAGGCAGACCCGTGGCCCGTGGTTCAGCGCTTCCTCGACCATCTGGAAGGAGAGCGCGGGCTCGCCCGCAACTCCGTTCTCGCCTACCGGCGTGATCTTCGCCGATACCTTGAGCATCTGAGCGCCCGCCAGATTCGGTCGCTGGACGACGTTGACGAGTCCGAGGTGGCGGAGTTCGCGGCCACGCTGCGCGAAGGCAGGCAGGGGCATCCGCCGCTCGCCGCGTCGTCGGTGGCCAGAATGCTGGTCGCGGTCCGGTCGCTGCATCGTTTCGCCGCTCAGGAGGGCGACGTCACCTGCGACGTGTCCCAGCCGGTACGCCCGCCGGCCCCGCCACGCCGGCTGCCCAGAGCACTCACGGTGGACCAGGTGACAGCTGTGCTCGCCGCGGCGTCCGGCCCGGCGGGCAGCGATCCGCTGGAGAGTGGCCGGCGGCTGCGGGCCGTCGCGCTGCTGGAGCTGCTGTACGGCACGGGAGCGCGGATATCGGAAGCCGTGGGTCTCGACGTCGACGACCTTGATCTGGACGGGGCGTCCGTGCGTCTGCAGGGCAAGGGCGGCCGGGCCAGAGTCGTCCCACTCGGCCGGTACGCCGAGGAAGCCCTGTCGGCGTACCTGATCCGGGCCCGACCGGTCCTGGCGAGCCGGCGGGCGTCCCCGGCGGTGTTCCTGTCCCGCCGGGGAACCCGGCTGTCGCGGCAGAGCGCATGGACGGTGCTGCGGACCGCGGCACTCGCGGCTGGGGTGGACGGCGTGTCACCACATGTGCTGCGCCATTCTTTCGCGACGCATCTGCTCGACGGCGGGGCGGACGTCCGGGTCGTGCAGGAGCTGCTGGGTCATGCGTCAGTCAGCACGACCCAGATCTACACGCTGGTCACGGTGGACCGGCTGCGCGAGGTGTACGCGACATCGCATCCGCGGGCATTGAGCAGTGAGCGACCGCGGCGGGGCTGATCGAAGGGACACCGATCGATAAGGACGAGGTGCCTGTCAGCCGGGAGACAGGCACGGTCCGCGGGCAGGTGGAAACGGCCGGGTGACGGCGGCTCCCACCGCCACCCGGCTGGCGGCACGGCCGTGCGTGCCCGTCGGTCACAGCCGTCAGCCGAGTGCGCTGTCAGCCGAGTGCGCTGTCAGTGCCTGACGGGCGAGCCCGCTGAGCCTCGCGCAACGCTGACCAGCTGGGGTGACACACGTGGTCCCTGACGGCTTCAGGACGGGGTGTAGGGCCCCAGACTCGGCATGCCGTTGGAGGGCGCGGGCGCGGGTACGCCCCCCACCCCACCCACGTTCTGGGTGCTGCGTTCGGTGAGAGTCTCACCGACCTTGCGTGCGATCGCCTCCATCAGGCGCAGTGCCTGCGGCAGCGACAGGTTGAGCACCACTTCGCTGTCGTTCGTCATCGCGAAGCGAACCGATACGTCCGCCATTGCTCGACCTCTCCCGCCTGACTCCGTGGATCTTACCGCTGTTCGTGGAATGGAACGGTACGACCCGTCATCGAACGACGCGCGCCCGGGGTTCCCCAGCACACTATGGATATCACGCAACGTGATTTCTTGTTCGCGAAGAGTCGCGGCCATGGAGCTGTTTACGTCGTTCACCTTCCGCTACTCCTTTGCCCGTTCGGCACAACTGCATCTTCGAAACGGCTCCGCATCTACGAAACGACTCCGCCCTCGATGGCTGCCGACCTTCCGCGAAGCGATCAATGTTTGTAGCTGATCAATGTTCGTAGCTGTCGTGTTGTGAAGGCATAGTCCCGCATCCGCCCGCGGGTCGGATGCGGGGGGGTACCTGAGGGTAAATCAGGCTGTACGGCTATCATCACGGATGATCCCGGCGGGTCCGGGCTAGGGCGTGTCGCGAAAGTCGTCTGTCCGGCTCCCTGATCGAACGACGGCTTCCGGAACACGCCGTAGGGCGGGTCCGATGGATCTTCGATCGCTTCGCCCGCCACCTGATCGCTTCGCGTTGCGTGCCCCCGCCCCCGTGATCCACGCCCCTGTTGCCGGCCGCTCTTAGAGCGCCCGGCAACAGGGGAGCGGCGTCGCGGGGCCAGGGCACGCACTTCGCGTCGTTGTCGTCGGTCGCCACCCAACACCAGGGTGGCTCCCTCCTCCGCCTCGCGATGCACGCACCCCAGCCCCGCTCCTTGGTCCACACCCCTATTGCCGGGCGCTCTTAACTCCTGTACAGGACGGATCACTGAACGGATCAATGGCGATCAGCCGGGTGCGGTCACGGCGCCCCGAAAGCGGGTTGTGCGGCAGGATACGGCTATGGGCTCACCTCACGATCTGCCTGATGTCTCGCTGTTGACGGTCTCGATTCTCGGCGGCACCGGCCCGCAGGGCCGTGGTCTCGGTCGCCGGCTCGCGATCGCCGGCAACGAGGTTGTACTGGGCTCGCGTTCGGCCGATCGCGCGCGGGATGTCGCCGCGCAGTTGAACGCGGCCGGTCTGGCTGTCACCGGCGCGGACAACTCCGCCGCTGCCGCCCGGGGTGACATCGTGATCGTCGCGGTGCCCTGGGAAGGCCATGGGGAACTGCTGGTCAGTCTTCGCCCGGAACTGACGGGCAAGATCGTGGTGGACTGCGTGAACCCGCTCGGTTTCGACAAGGGTGGCGCGTTCGTGCTACCGGTTCCCGAGGGCAGCGCTGCCCAGCAGGCCGCGGCGCTGCTGCCGGACAGCACGATCGTCGCCGCGTTCCACCATGTCAGTGCGGTGCTGTTGGCGGATGAGACGGTTGACGAGGTGAATACCGACATCCTCGTGCTGGGCGATGACCGCCACGCCACCGACACCGTCCAGGCCCTTGCCGCCAGGATCGCCGGGATGCGCGGGGTCTACGCCGGCAAGTTGCGGAACGCGGCTTCGGTGGAGGGCCTGACCGCGAACTTGATCTCGGTGAACAGGCGCTACAAGGCGCACGCGGGCCTGCGTGTGACAGACGTGTAGAACCGGTGCCGCCGGCGGGGCCTGGCGTTGCCGCGGTGCCTTCCGATGCGTGCCACCGCGCGGAACCGGCGTCTTTCCTGGATCATCACAGGATGGATGATCTGGGGTTTGCGGTCGACGTACCCGGCCGGGTTGCCCGTGTGGTCTCGCTCGTGCCGAGCCTCACCGAGGCCATCGCGGTCACCGGACCCGGGCTCCTGGTCGGTGCGACCGACTGGTGTGTCCGCCCGGCCGGGCTGGACGTGGTGCGCGTCCGCGGGACGAAGAACCCAGATCTTTCCAAGGTCGTGTCGCTCGCGCCGGATGTCGTCTGTGCCAACGCCGAGGAGAACCGAAAAATTGATCTTGATAGGTTGCGGGCCGCCGGGATACCGGTGTGGGTGACCGCGCCGACCACGGTGGACGCCGCGCTGGTGAGCCTCGAGCGTATGTTGCGCCATGCCTGCGGGCTCGCTCGGCCCCGGTGGCTGGACGCCGCACGCGCGGCATGGGCGGCGCCGTACACCGGCCGCCGGCGGACCGCGCTGATTCCGGTGTGGCGACGGCCCTGGATGGCGCTGGGGCGTGCAACCTTCGCGGGTGACCTCCTGCGCCGGCTTGGTGTCGACAACGTGCTGGCCGACCATCCCGAGCGGTATCCCCGGATACGCTTGGACGACGTGACCACCTGCGAACTCGTGGTGCTGCCCGACGAGCCGTATCCGTTCAGCCCGACAGACGGGCCGGAGGCGTTTGCGGGAACGCCGGCGGTATGCGTGTCAGGCCGTCACCTGACCTGGTATGGACCATCGCTGGTGTCGGCCCGCGCGGTGCTCGGCGCGCAGCTTGCCACCCAGTTGCCGGACGCCTGGAGAAATTCATGACCGCGTTTCTGCCGGCACCGGCGGCCGGGAAGCCGCCGGCGGCGTGATCCATCCACCCGGACGCCGCTGCCTGATCGAACGTCCTACCGCCGGAGCCTCTGCCGTTCAGCCGGGAATATCAGGAATACGTGTGTTCGACCGTGGGGAAGGTGCCGCCGCGGACCTCCCGGGTGAACCGCAGCGCCGCGTCCGCGAGCGTCGAGCGCAGATCGGCGTAGCGCTTGACGAACCTGGGTCCATCATCGCCGCTGAGCCCCGCCATGTCCTGCCAGACCAGAACCTGCGCGTCGCAGTCGGCGCCCGCGCCGATGCCGATGACCGGAATGGTCAGTTCTTTGCTCACTCGGCAAGCCAGCTCGGCCGGGACGACCTCGAGCACAATGGCGAACGCGCCGGCGGCCTCCAGCGCGAGCGCGTCCGCGAGCAGCGCGTCGCCGGCATCCCCGCGTCCCTGCACCCGGTAGCCACCGAAGATGTTCACGCTCTGGGGGGTCAGCCCGAGGTGGGCCATTACCGGGACGCCGGCCGTGACCAGCGCGGAGACCTGTGGTACGACCCGAGCGCCGCCCTCCAGCTTGACGGCCTGGGCGCCGCCGTCCTTCAGGAAGCGCGCCGCGGTGGCCAGGGCCTGTTCCACCGACCCCTGGTAGGAACCGAAGGGCAGGTCCGCGACGACCATCGCGTGGGTGCTCCCGCGCGTGACCGCCCGCACCAGCGGCAGCATCTCGTCAACGGTGACGGGAACAGTGGTGTCGTAGCCGTAGATGACGTTGGCCGCTGAGTCGCCGACAAGGAGCACGGGGATGCCCACGTCGTCGAAGATCCGGGCGGTGGTCGCGTCGTAGGCGGTGAGCATCGCCCACTTCTCCCCGCGATTCTTGGCCGCCTGCACGTCCCGGACAGTTGTCCTGCCCCGCCGGGGCCAGCGGCTACCCAGCGTGCCCGGTTGGGTCGATGCCCCGGCTGTGCTCGATGCTTCGGCCGTAATCGGCGCACCGTACAGCGTTGCCGCCTCCGTAGCCACCGAGGTGAGCTGCGAACACACTCCCGCTGAGGTTTCCATCCGATCTCCTGTGAGTCCGTCCAGGCGCTGGCGCGTCCCGGCGTGCTCACCATGGTGCCATCGTCGGCGGATGCGCGCTGTGCGCGGTTCCAACCGCTTCCTGCTGATCTGGCAGTTGATCTGATTAGGCGGGGGAAGTTGACCCATCCGGACGATGGCTTGTCAAACGAATGCGTTTGGACGCACCTCACCGTAAGCTTCGATCTTGAATTATCGAGGTACGTCCTGATGGTCGGGTCGAAACGGCGGACGGCGGGATCGATGATGCATTGTGGGCACGGCGGGGTAGGACGCAGACGGGTCCGGGCGATGCGACACGCGACCCGGCGTGTGGCACGGCGCAGGAGGTTCGGGGGCCCCCGGGGCGGGGCGCCGACACGGCATGCGCCGATATGGCACGCGCGGTGACGGTGCCAGCCGGGCGGTCGTCTGGACCGGCGCGAACGGTCCAAGCCGACCCACCGCTGCGCCCGCCGGGACGTCCTCGCGACACCCGCCGTGATGAGGCTATTATCGGCGCCACTTTACAGGCACTCGCCGAAAGCGGTTTCACCGGGCTGTCGATGGAGGCGGTCGCCGCGCGGGCTGGTGTCGGCAAAGCAACGGTTTACCGACGATGGCCGAGCAAGGATGCGCTGGTTTCGGATGCGCTGGCAACGCTTGCCAACGTCTCCGGGGGGGTCGAGACCGGCTCGATACGGGATGATCTCGTTGCATGGCTCAACACCGTGCGTCGGCACAATATCCAGACACTGTCCGGGCGTATTATGCCCAGGCTCCTGGCGGAGAAAGAGACGCACCCGGACCTTTTCGAGACCTACCGCGAGCGGGTCATGGCTCCGGCGCGGGAGCGCGTCGCCGCGGTCCTGCGCGGTGGCATTGCCTCGGGCGAGCTGAGCCCCGACACCGACGTTGATCTGGTCACGGACATGTTGATCGGTTCCGTCGCGTACTGGCAGTACACCGGACGCTCGAGCGACGTCAGCGGCTCCCGGATCGCGTGCGTGGTCGACACCATCCTGTGGGGGATCATTCAGCGGTCCGGCTCCGGCTGGCCGCGGGCTGACGCCGCGGTTGTGGGGCACCCGCCTTCCTTTCTGCCGTGAAGCGAACCTTTGCTGGCCTGACGGCGTCCAGCAATGATGACCAGCACGGACGGCGGGACCGGGCCGGGCGCGTGGGCATGTGTGGGCGTGGTAGTCAGACCAGCCCGGCCACCCAGCCCCAGCCCCAGCCCGCCAGATTCGAACGAGCGCGGAAGTCCGGCTGGAGTACTAACCGGGCGTCGGCTCGTTGAACGAGATATTGTCCCGCTGAGTGTGAGGCAGGCGTTACTCGGACGTGCCATGCGGATGTGATGATCGAGTACCGTGGCTCGCTCGAGCTGATGAACAGAGCGGATCCGGTGCCGTCCGGCGCCGTCCGGCGCCGTCCGGCGCCGTCGGAACAAACCGATCGCCAGTGTCCCGCGCGGCTCCGGATACTTCTAGGAGGCACAGCAGATGGCAGATCTGACCCGTGACGGCGAGGTCTTCGTCCTCGATCTCGGTGACGGCGAGAACCGCTTCAACCCGGGTTCGATCGGTGAGCTGAACCAGCTGCTCGATGAGGTGGTGGCGGCGCCGGGACCAAAAGCCCTGGTCACATCGGCCCGTGGTCGGATCTGGTCGAACGGGCTCGACCTGGCGTGGATGGTTGGGAACTTAGGTGAGGTTGACCAGTTCCTGGTCCAGGTGCACGAGCTGTTCGCCCGGGTGCTGTCTTTGCCGTTGCCGACCGTCGCGGCCTTGCAGGGCCATACGTTCGCCGCGGGGGCGATGCTCGCGCTGGCTCATGACCAGCAGGTGATGCGGGCCGACCGCGGGTACTTCTGCCTGCCCGAGGTGGACATCGACTTCTCGTTCACCATCGGGATGACCGAACTGCTCAAGGCACGGCTGCCGGTACGCGCCGCGCATGAGGCGATGACCACCGGCCGTCGGTACGGCGGCCACGATGCGCTCGCCATCGGCATCATCGACGCTGTCGCCGACGAGGGCAAGGTGCTGCCGGCCGCGGTCGACGCGGCCAGGGCGCTGGCCGGTAAGCCCGCCGGGACGCTGGGGGCTATCAAGTCCCGCCTGTACGCGGATGTCCTCGCCGCGCTGCGCATCCCAGAACGGATAGTCATGCCTGGGTCGGCCCCGCCCACCCAGCGCTGAAGGCCGTCGGCCCAAGCCCGCCCCGCGGCCGGGGCAGCGCTGGCGGATTTTTTCCAGCTGCGCCCACAATGAGCGGAAAAAGAACCCAGGACATCCAGCCGGGGCCCATCTCCGCCAGTTGTATTCCGTTGTCATAATGATTCCTCGGCCGCGTGGCTGGGCGTATATGATCGTCTGCCCGTCGCCACCCAGATGGTCAGCGTCGCGAGGAACTCATTGCGGGCGGCGGCCGTATCAACCGCGGCGAACCACTCGCCACGGATTCCGTCGGGAATCATTCCGGTCGCCGCCGATATCCGGGCATCGAACATCGGCAGTACGGAGGTCGTCGCACCCGGGTCCGCGAAGCAGCAGGTGACCGGCGTGGCTTCGATTTCCGTCGCGCCCGCGCGTACCAGGCGCCGCCGCAGGGTCCGGCCCATACTGGGGTGGCACAGCACCTGGTTGTACAGGTGCCCTTTCATGGCAGCCACCAGCTCCTCGGGAAGTCCGTCGACCGCCATCGACTCCCAGTCGGTGTCTATCAGGCATATCCGGCCACCGGGCCGGGTTACCCGGACAAGCTCGGCGATCGCCCGGTCCGGGTCCGTGACGTGCTGCAATACCCGTTCGCAGCGCACGCCGTCGAAGCTGCTGTCGGGGAAATCGAGTGCGGCAACGTCGCCTTCGACGTAATGCACGGCGCTGCCGTCGTGTCGCTGGACCGCTACCGCCAGCGCGGCGGTGGAGAAATCCAGGGCGATGACCTCGCCTACCGGCGCGACTTTGGCGGCGATCGTACGGGCAACCTCACCGCCGCCGCATCCAGCGTCAAGCAGCCGCTGGGCGGGCATTGGCCGCAGCGCCCGCTGCGCCGCCCTGCGTACCCGTTGTATCTCCGGATGGGCTGCCATTCCGTCCAAGGCCGCGAGCATCGAATCGATGAAACCCGGTTGCATCTGATCAATATTGGAAAACGGGCTGCGAATGGTCGGATCCTGCGACATCGGTCTATTGTGACCGGCGGGTCAACATTTTGGTGAACAACGCGCCTCCAGTCCGCTAGCTGACACGGACCAGCGCTCCGCTGAACCACATCAAAACTTTGCGGGGCGCCAGCGGAGATGGCCTGGGCCGGTTGAAGGCGGAGACTGCCACGCCCACACGGAGACCGCTGATAGCGGCGTGCCGCGGTATCCCGACCGGCTCGGGCGCCTCGGTCAACGCCGTTGCCGGGGCGACGGCCCCGGATCGCTGTCCGGCCTGGCGTGGAGCCGACGAGCTGGACAGTGGCGGAGGCCGAGCGAAGGGCGGGATCCGCCGCGCCGCCGTGGCGATCGGCCGGTAGGTCCGGCCCGCCGTGGCGTGCGTTGGGACGATGCCGCCTGCTGGGCCGGCGAACGCGCACCGTGCCGCGGGAAGATGACGATGTGGTGCGACGCCGCACAGTACCCGTGTCAGATCGGGAACGGTCACCCAGCGGGCGGGCACGTCGCTCGGCGCCGGTCGTACGGGTCAGCTGGGACAGCCCGTCCAGCCATTGAGTGGCTCGGCCATGGTGGTCGGTCCGGGCGGTACGCGGCAGCTGCGAGTATGCCACCGCGCTCACCGCGGGATCCGTGAAGTTGTACTCGGGCCAGGCGGTCAGGGTGGACACCGGCTGCCGGACGATCAGGTTGGCCTTCTCCAGCCGGCGCAGGGCTGTGCGCGCGTGGTCGCGATCGGTCCGGAGCAGGAAGGCAAGCGCACCGGCCGTCACCTGCTGACCGAGGACGGAGGCCGCGAACACCGCGGCCCGATCAGCTGGGTCGAGCCGGTCGAGCCGGGCCGATACGGCGGCGCGCACCGGCTCGGGCGTCGCTAGGCCGGCGTCCGAGCGAGCTGGCGTGCCCTGTCCGGCAAGCTCCTCGACATATGCCTCGGCGTACATCGGGTTTCCGCAGGCGAGCGGGAGCAGCTGGCGGACGAGCGTCGGCGGCTGTCCGGCCCGGTGCAGCAGCTGACGCAGGAGCAGGCTCGTCTCGGCGGCGTCGAGCGAACCCACGTGGACGGTGTGGTCGGCCCTGAACCAGGAGAAATCCTGGATATCGGGCCGATATGTGATGATAATCACCAAGGGCTGTGGCCGCGACGCGGTGGTGACCAGCTCCCGTACGGCACCGGTGGTGGCGGCGTCGGCACAGTGCAGGTCCTCGATCACCAGGACGGCAGGTTGCTGGGAGGCCACGGTGCTCGAGGCGCCGTCGACGGCCACCGGGCCGCCCGTCATCTCGGCGAGTGCCTCGGCGAGGCTCCCGTCGAGTGAGCATCGGGTGATCCGCCACCGCACCGGCTCTCCCGCGCCGGCGCCCACGAGGTGGGCCAGTTCGCGGACCAAGCGCGACTTACCGCTGCCAGCTGGCCCGACTACTGACAGTACCTGTGGTGTTCCGTCGCGGTAAGCGCGTTCGATCCATCCGGCCATGGCACCGAGTTCCGCCCGCCGGCCGACCAGGGGAACCTCCTTGCCATGATCTGCGGCTGTCGGGCCGGTCGTGACCTCGAGCGGCCGCCATAGCTCCAGCGGCTCCGGCTTACCGGCGACGGTAGCCGGGGGCAGCTGCCGGTATCGGATGAAAGATTTTGTGGCGTTGTGTGTGCTATTGGTGACAATAACGGTATCCGCGGCGGTGTGAGTCTGCACCCGTGCCGCCGTGTTCACGACGTTGCCGCTGACGAACCCCTGACCGCCGTCCACCGCGGCAGCGAGATCAACCAATGCCTCACCGGTGGCGATCCCGACCCTTGTCCGCACCAGCCGTCCGCTCGGCATGAACCTGTCATGCAGAGCCTTCCGCAGCTGCATTCCGGCCCGTACCGCCCGGAAGGCGTCGTACCCGTCGGAACGTGGGACGCCGAAAACGGCCATGACCGCGTCCCCGACATACTTCTCCACCACGCCGTTCCATCGGTGAACCACCTCGGTCACGGCTGCGAAATACTCGGTCTGCAACGCTCGCACGTCTTCCGGGTCCAGGCTGCTGGCAAGCGACGTGAAGCCGACCATGTCCACGAAGAGCACGGTAACCACCCGCCGCTCCTCCCGCGTGGCCCTAATGGGCGGGGGTTCCTGCGGGGTGCCGCTGCGGGCTTGATATCGGCGAGCGGGACCGGCTGCGTTGTGACATGGCAGCCTGTACGCGTTCATCGTGCAAAGATGGCAGTTCACCATGTAAGGATGGCAACTGTTCGACCAGTCACCGGTCTTTCGCCCCGCAGGAATTTCCATGATCTCCTCCTGTCGTAGCCACTACCACACCCCCCGTGCGGGGAGCCACATCTTCCGGTGGCTTATGCCCGGGTACCGGCGGGTCGCGCAGGCACCCGTCGCGGGCGTCTGCTGCCTGGCCGAGCGGACAGGTGAAACGGTTCCAGTAAAGGACCATCCGAGGATCGGTAGAACGACGTATGTCTGAAACTTGCACTCTTCATGTCGGAGATCTGATTGACACATCCGGCCGACCTCACCGCAGCCTATGAGGCCGGCCGGGGGCGAGTGCCCGTTCATTGGCCGCAGCGAGGACCTCGCGGTCCTGCGGGCTGCGCTGCTCAAGGTGGAGCACGGGGAGACCGCCGCCGTCTTCGTCGTGGGGGACAGCGGTGTGGGCAAGACACGCCTGCTGGCCGCGGCTGGTGAGGAAATGTCGCGGGCCGGCGCGGTGGTACTGTCCGGCTCCTGCCTGGACATCGGTGACGCCTCGCCGCTGCACCCGCTGCGGCAGGCCCTGCTGCGCGTCTCGCCGGAATGGGAGCGGGCCAGGCCGCTGGCTGCCACCGTGTTGCGGGAGCTCATGGAGATCCTGGATGGGGAGGCGACCAGCTCCGATGGCGCTGGGGCGCTGCTGGAGCGGCTATCCCGCGGGTTGGGCACGGTGGCCGACGGCCGGATACTTGTTTTGATCATTGATGATCTGCAGTGGGCCGATCGGACCACCCGGCAGTTGCTGCTCTATCTGTTGGCTGGTCTGGGCGGTGTGCAGCTGCTCCTGCTCGGCGCGGTACGGGCGGAGAGCCTGCATGGCTGCGATCCGCTGCGGCTGATGCTGATGGAGCTGCGGCGGTTGCGGTCCGTGCGCCTGGTGGAGCTGTCACCGCTGGGCCAGTCGGAGACGGAGCGGCTGGCCACCGCGATCGTGGGAGGCCCGCTCGATCCAGCCGCGATGGATCTGGTGTGGACGCGCAGCGGCGGGAACCCCTTCTTCGTGGAGGAGCTGGCCCGCGACGCCCGCGATGGGCGCGTGGGCCTGTCCGACACGCTGCGGGAGATCGTCCTCGCCCGGGTGGCCCTGCTGCCGTTACCGGCGCGAACCGTGGTGAGCGCGCTGGCCGCCGCGGTGAAACCGGTGGAGCACGAGCTGCTGGCTCAGGTCGTGGACCTTGAGGAGGTGCCGCTGATCCAGGCCATCCGGACCGCGGTGGACAAGCGGATCCTGGTGGCGGCTGAGGAGGGGTACTGGTTCCACCACCGACTGATCAAGGAAGTGCTGGAGCCCGGCCTGTTGCCGGGCGAGCGGGTCCGGCTGCACCGGCGGTACGCCGAAGCGCTGTCGACCCGGTCCAGCGGGCGGTTGCAGAACGCAAGCCTGGCCTATCACTGGCGGCTGGCCGGCGAGCGGGCCCGCTCGCTCCAGGCCGCCATGGCAGCCGCTGAGGACGCCGAACGGCTGCACGGGCTGGCCGAGGCTTTCCACCATTGGACGGACGCCCTGGAGCTGGCCAGGGAGCTGGGTGGTGGCGAATCGGTCGATGTCGACATGACCGTGCTGTGGCAGAGCACCGCCGAAGCCGGCCATCGGTGTGGGGAGCATGAGCGGGCGCTGGCCTTGCTGGAAGAGCCGGGAGCGTACGGCGCGGCCCCGCCGCCGTGGGGGGTGTACATCCGCCGGGCCCGCTACCTGGCGGCTCTCGGCCGCCTGACCGAAGCCGAGGTCGAGTACGAGCGAGCGCTGAAGGACGATCGGTGCACCGCGCCGGACAAGGCGACCGCCGCGGCGCACTCCGCGGAGCTGTTGCTGTTGCTGGGCCGCCACGCTGACGCCGGGAAGCGGGCCTGTGAGGCTCTCGAGCTGGCCCGCGGCGTCGAGGACTCCGCCTCGTCCGTGGTTCTCGCCGGTGCCGTGCTCGGCGCCAGCCAGGCCTACCTGGACGATCCCACCGCGGGCGTGGTCACCGTACGGGACGCGCTGCGCACGGCTGAGCGGCTCGGTGGCCTGGTGGACATCGCCCGTACGTACGTTCAACTGGCCGAGTTGCTGACCGGACCGCTCAACGAGCTGGAGGAGGGCGTGGCGGTGGCCCGCCACGGCGCGGACCGCGCCGAGCGGGACGGACTCGGCCGCACCTACGGCACCCGGTTGCTGGCCGTGGCCGCCAACGGCCTGTTCCGGCTGGGCTGGTGGGCGCAGGCGGAAGAGGTGATAGCCGCGGCCTTCCACCATCGGCCGTCCGGCGCGGACGCGGTGGAGCTGCTACTCGCCCGCTGCCGGGTACGCATCGGCTACGGTGACCTGGACGCCGCTGAACGCGACCTGGAAGCCATCGACACGCTGCTGGCCGCCGGTGGTGGCGCCCGGCACATCTTGCCGCTGCTTACTCTGCGTGCTGGACTCGCCATGTGGCGCGGCCGGCCAGCCGAGGCCCGCGACGCGATACAACAGGGGCTTGACCTGGCCGAAAGCCGGTCTGACGATGTCTGGCTCCAGGCTCCGCTGGTCTGGCACGGGCTGCGCGCCGAGGCGGAAGCCCGCAGCGGCGGCGCCGAGCCTGACGGGCAGGCTGTCCGCCGCCTGTGCCAGGTCGCTGCATGCATCGCTCGTGACAGCGCCACCGCGGCCGGACCGGTACGCGAGGCGGTCACCGGCTACCAGGAGCTGTGCTCGGCTGAGATCAGCCGGCTTGAAGGACGCTCCGAACCGTCGGCGTGGGCGCGGGCCGCGGAGGCCTGGGAACGCCGTAAGCATCCGTACCCGGCCGCGTATGCTCGGCTGCGTCAGGCTGAGGCGCTTTTCGCTCAACGTACTCGGAATGCTGAAGCGACCCATGCTCTGCAAGATGCTTACCGCACCGCCACGGATCTCGGCGCCCATCCCTTTCTTGAAGAAATCAGGGGCTTGGCGGAGCGCGCGCGGGTCCCATTGCCGGAGCGATCGGCCTCCGGTCCACCGGTCGCCGGGGAGCACGACGCGCCGCGTCAACCTGGCGTGGCGTCCCCCGCCACGGCCACCGGGACCCCTTCCGCTGGCCGGCGCGCATACGTCGACGAACTGGCGGTTCTCACCAACCGGGAACTACAGGTGCTCGCGCGGGTCGCGGCCGGCGACCGTAACCGCGAGATCGCGCAGCTCCTGTACATCAGCCCGCGTACCGTCGGGGTCCATATCACACATATCCTTGAGAAGCTAGGGGTTCGTACCCGAGTGCAGGCTACGGCGATCTACCAGCGCAACCAACGGCGAGAGTGAGCTGTCGCGCCGCACTGAAAGAGGCGCGCGCCGACGATAAACAATCTATTTTCCCAAAATACGTCGTTACACTGATGCCCTGACGGCTGGGCGTTGGAATCCTGCTACCTGAGCACCTGGACGCCGGAGCGGTGGCTCCTGAAGCTCCTGCCAGGTGACCCGCGCCCAAAGGCGCCATAAAACCGGTGGACCGGACCGAAGCTGACAAGCATGATGTCGATGGGTCCGCGCCGAGGACGAAGTGGAGCGCCGTATGAAGCAGCTGGTCTGGGGAACCGTACAGCAGGAGATCACCAACATCGTCGCCGGCAACCCCAGCGATGTTTCCGATGTTGTCGCCCAGCTGGGCGAGCTGAAGGTGATGCTGCAGAAGGCAACTCCGGAGAATGCGCAGAACCCGATTGCCGACTTCAACCACCTGTACTGGACCATCACCAGCATGATCCTTAAACACCTGCGGCAGGGGGACTTCCAGGATCCGGGGTTCCTGACACTGCTCGATGTCGAGTTCGCCAAGCGCTACTTCAATGCGCTCCGCCTCTGGGGGGAGTCGGATCCCGATACTCCGGAGGCCTGGAAGGTGCTTTTCAGGCGGCTGAACGACCGCGGCGTGCACGCCCTGCCCGCCGCGGTCGCGGGAGTGAACGCGCATGTCAACTTCGATCTGCCGTTCGCCCTGCTCTCGACTTGGAAGGCGCTGGGGTCCGGCCCGTCGAAAGAGGCGCAGCATCAGGACTACCTTCTCATCAACCAGGTGTTCTTCGAGGCGATACCCGAGTTGCGGCGCAGCTACCTGAAGACCTGGCAGCTCTTCATCGACCGGCTGAACGGGAGACTCGACGACTGGTACGAGGATCGCCTCGTGGAGTTCACCCGAAATCTTGCGTGGACGGAAGCGGAACGGTTGTGGTCGATACGCGACGATGTGGAGGCACTGCGCAGGCTGGGCAGTTCGCTCGACCGGCACACGGCGCTTATCGGCTGTGCCCTGCTCTCTCCCATCGGTGCACTACTGCAGTAGGCCCTAGGCCCCCGTTGGTGCCGACGCCGGTGCGCCCCGCTCCCGAGCCGAGCCGGCATTGTTGGTCAGTTGTCCACGCAGGACTGTTCCCCGACGGTTTTGCACACCGCGCGTACGCTGTCGTAGTTGGCGTCGGTGACAGGTCCGAAACCGTACGCATATCCGTCGGTGATGGCACACTGGCCCTCGCAGAACCCCTTTGACCGCAGGTAGTCGGCGTTGGCTTTCTGTTGCAGTGCTGTGATTATTTTTCCGCGTAGTGCCACTGGCAGACTGTTATTGATCACCAGTGGGCCGCCGGGAATTTCCTCGGATTTCCATAGGATTTTGATCTCGCCGGGCTTGAGTTGCCCCTCCTCGAGCAGCCGATGATTAACTACTGAATCGTAGGCGAATCCGGCGTCGCACTGCCCGTTGGATACCGCTTCTACCGAGGAGTCGTGACTACGGGTAAAGATCGCCGTGAGATCATTTTCCGGCGAGATACCGTTTTTTAGTAGCGCGGCTTTTGGGTACAGATATCCAGAGGCGGAGTTTTTGTCGACGAAACAGACCTTTTTGCCACGGAAGCCGGCGAGAGAGGTGATTGGTGAATCCGCACGTGTGATGCCATAGGAATAGTATCCCGGGATGTCTCCCTTCTCGACCACCCGGGCCGCCACGGCAGTGGCCTGGGTACCCAGCCGCTTGACGCGCACATAGGAGAACGGTCCCATCTCGGCTATGTCGACCTGCCCGGTGCGGACACCTTCGATGACCGTCGCGTAGTCCGGCGCAGCCTGAAACCGGATCTTCCTGCCGGTCTCTTCCTCAAGCAATCTGAGAATCGGCCGGAAGGATTCCTCCAGGGGTCCGGAGGGGCGGCTGGGAACCGCTGTGAAAATCAGTGTCCTGGTGGAGTCCTCACTATTATTGACGGACGAGTGGCAACCGGCTGTTGAAAGGGTAAAGAAAACTGCCACCAGTCCAGTGAAGATGCGTTTCATCTGCATTTTCCTCCGGCTCTCGATCAGGTTCCCTGGTCCGCGCAGGAGTGGTTCTGAACAGCTTTCTCCCGGCTGGGACCAGGTGTGCGAGCAAAGATGAGAAAATGAAGCCACGTTAACTGGCCTGTCCGGTAGGGCAGGTTTCCCGGTACGGCAGCACCGGAATGTAGCGGGCCCACTCGTCCCTGTCGAGACTTCCTCCCGCGATGGCGCACGCATGGTGTACCGCGTATTTCCGGAGGTCGTCGAGACTCGTGAGATCCCACAAGATGGCCGTACCGTCGCTGCTGCCAGTGGCCAGTGTGTGCCCGTCGGGCGCGAAGGCCACCGAGGTCACTGATTTGAGATGATCGGTGAGGGGCTGGCCGAGTCGTCGCGGCCGGCTCCGGTCGGCGACATCCCAAAGGATGACAGTGTGGTCGCTGCTGCCGGTGGCCAGTGTGTGTCCGTCGGGCGCGAAGGCCACCGAGGTCACTGATTTGAGATGATCGGTGAGGGGCTGGCCGAGTCGTCGCGGCCGGCTCCGGTCGGCGACATCCCAGAGAATCACCATACCGTCGCTGCTGGCAGTGGCCAGCGTATGCTCGCCGGGCGCGAAAGCCGCGGCGGTCACCGCTGTTCGGTGACCGGTGAGGGGCTGGCCGAGTTGCCGTGGATGGTCTCTGTCCGTGACGTCTTCCAAAGTCACGTTGCCGTCTGGATCGCCGCCGATGGCACGGGTTCTCCCGGACGGCGACAGGGCGAGAGACAGCGTCCGGTCACGGTAGCCAGCCGGGGGTGCTTCGAGTTGTTGGGGCCGCGTCCGGTCCGTGATGTCCCAGCCGATATCGGAGCCGTCCGAGCCGCGGCCGACGAGGGTGTTCCCATCGAAAAACACCTCGGTCACCGGAGTGTGATGGCCCAAAGGCGGGCCGAGCCTCTCCGGCCGGTTGGTGAGATCCCAGAGAAAGGCGCTGCCGTCACCGCTGGTGGTAGCCAGTGTGTGCCCGTCGGGCGCGAAGGCCACCGAGGCCACAGGCCCTCGGTGACCGGCTATCGCCTGTTCGAGCCGCGCCTGAGTGGGATCGGTGATGTCCCAGAGGGAGACGATACCATCGCTGCCGGTAGCCAGTATGCGTCCGTTGGACGTGAACGCCGCGGAATACGCCGGCTCTTGGTGGCCGGCCAGCAGCGGCCCGTCCCGGCGGGGATGGCTTCGGTCGCGGACGTCCCAGCGGACCGCGCTGCCGTCACCGCTGGTGGTAGCCAGCGTCTGCCCGTCGGGCGCGAATGCTACCGAGGTCACCGGCCCGGAATGAGCGGTCCGCTCCTGTTCGGGGTTGAGCCAGCGGGGGTGGGCACGGTCGATGACGTCCCAGAGGTGCGGCGTGCCGTCGCCGTCGCCGATGGCCAGGGTTTGCCCGGCCGGTGCGAAGGCCACTGATACCGCGCTGCCGCCGCTTCCGGCCAACGGCTCCCCGAGGGCATGGGCATTGGCATGGTCGGTGACATCCCACAGAACCGTGGTGCCGTCGCCGCCGCCGGTGGCCAGCGTCCGTCCGTCCGGGGCGAAAGCCACGGAAACCACACTGCGTTGTTTGCTGAAAGGCCTGCCGAATGCATGGGGCTGCCCGGGGAAGGGCTGTCCGTATGCGTCGGCGCCGTGCTGGCCGGGGAGTTCCCACAGAAGTATGCTGCCGTCGCTGCCGCCGGTGGCCAGTGTCTGTCCGTCCGAGGCAAAAGCAACAGATGACACAGTGCCGCTGTCGTTGCGAAGAGCTCCTCGGTAGCGCATGGCGGTGAGTGTGCTGAGCAGACCAGAATGGGTTTCGTCGCTCGGGTGGATGCGATAGGCCGCAACGGCAAGTTGCAGAGCGACGCGGGGGTCGACGGCTCGAATGGCGTCGGCTTGCGCGATGAGCTGCCGGGCGGTTGCGATTTGCTGTTGGGATCTGGCGTCTCGTTGGTTGATGACGGCCACGCCGGCTCCGACCAGCGTCAGAATCAACAAGGCGGTGCTGGTGATGGCGAACAGCAT
>NZ_CAKJTR010000058.1:0-5412 GCF_917627355.1 Protofrankia sp. Cj3
GAACGAACTGGGTGAATTGCTAACGACAGCCCCGGCGCGGTCCTGGTTCGTGCGCTACCACGATCCCGCCGAGCATCTGCGTGTGCGGCTCCTTGTCCCCGCCGACGGCTACGCGCAAGCCGCCACCCGGATCGGCCTGTGGACCCAGCGCCTGCGCCGGGCCGGTCTGATCTCCCACGCACAATGGGACACCTACTTCCCCGAGACCGCGCGATTCGGGGGCGCGGCGGCTATGGACGCGGCCGAGGCGTACTTTGCCGCCGACTCCGCCGCCGCACTGACGCAACTTGCCGCCAGCCGCGAGAAAGGCGGTCCCGATACACGCGCCCTAACCGCCGCGAGCATGCTTGACATCGTGATCGGCTTGCTCGCCGACCCAACCGCGGCGATGAGCTGGCTGATCGGCCACACCCGGACGGAACCGTCCGCACCCGCCCGAGAACTCTACAAGCAGGCCCTTGCGCTGGCGAATCCGATTGATCAGCGTGAGCTGGCCGCACAGCCAGGAGGCACGCACGTCGTCTCCCGCTGGGCGCTGCGGCGCGAAGCACTTGCCACCTACCGGCGGGTGCTCGAAGAGACCAGCGCCGCGGATCCCAGCGTCCTGCTGCCCGATCTCCTGCATCTTCACCACGTCCGCATGGCCGGAACCAGCCCAGCGGGCGAACGCGCGTGTCTGCACCTGGCTCGCGCCGCCGCGCTGAGCTGGACCGCGCGAGCGAGGAATAGATCATGATCCGATCAAACCCGGACGCGCTGGCCGTGGCGGACTCCATCGCCGAAGCGCTAGCCGACCCGCGCACCGCGTGGGCCGCCGCACCGTCGACCGGAGGAAGGGCTTGGCCGCAGTCCCTCGCCAGCGGTGCGGCGGGCATCGCCCTGCTGCATATCGAACGGGCTTACTCCGGCCGTGGCGACTGGACTACGGCGCACGCCTGGCTGTCCGCCGCAGCCTCCAGCGAAATCACCGCGGCGGCCAACGCCGGATTGTTCTTCGGGGCTCCCGCCCTGGCATATGCCAGCCATCTCGCCGCCGGACCATCGGGCAAATACCGCCGTGCCCTCAACAAGCTCGATCGGGCCGTCATCGCGATGACGCGAAGTCGCCTGATCGCGGCAAACGCGCGAATCGACCGCGGTCAACGACCCGCGATGAAGGAGTTCGACCTCATCCGGGGCCTGGCCGGAATGGGCATTTACCATCTTCGTCGCCACTCAGAGCACGAGATCGCCAGCGCACTGTTCACATACTTGGTACGGCTGACCCAACCGCTCCGCGCGAAAGGCGATTTCCCACCCTGGTGGACCGACGTAGCACCCAACGGCGAGCCAAGCCCAGAATACCCGCGGGGCCACGGGAACTTCGGACTCGCGCACGGCATCGGCTCCGTTCTGGCACTACTCTCCCTGGTCCGCCTTCGAGGCTTACCGGTTGTCGGGGCTGACGAAGCAATAGCACGAATCTGCGCGTGGACCGACCTGTGGCGCCAACACGGCGATGCCGGTCCGTGGTGGCCAGGATTCATCACCGTCAACCAGGTCCGCGAGCGCCGCGTCGAGCCGACGCTACGACCGCGGCCCTCGTGGTGTTACGGGATCAGCGGTACCGCGCGCGCCCAGCAACTCGCCGGCATGGCCCTCGGCGACGCGGCACGGCAGCAGGCCGCGGAAAGCGCGTTGCTCGCGGTGCTGCGGGACCACACACAAATGGATCAGCTGCCCGAGATCGGGCTGTGTCACGGAACAGCTGGACTACTCCAAGCCACCTGGCGGATGGCCACCGACACCCGAAACTCTGACATCGCCTCCGAACTCCCTGGCCTGACAGCAAGACTAATCAGACAAATAGATCATCCCATACGTAACCCCGAACTTCTCGACGGCGCGGCCGGGGCCGCGCTCGCCCTGCATACCGCAGGCACCGGTACCGTCCCGATATCCGGCTGGGATGCGTTCCTCCTACTAACCTGACCTGGAGCCGACAACATGGACACCTGCCCCTGGCACCAAGTCGACGTTGCCTTTGCCGACTGGGCGCGTGCCGAGAACACTGCCCTAACCCACCTGGCCCCCGTTCTGGACACAGCCGAGACCAATCAGCTCATTGCATCCTGGTACTTTGTGCGCAAAGCTCCGTGCTGGCGGATTCGCTATCTGCCCCACCGACCGGCAGGAACGGCGCAAACGTACATCCAGCGCCACCTCGACGACCTCAAACGCGCACGTCATATCGAAAATTTCACCCCCGCCATTTACGAGCCTGAAATCCACGCATTCGGCGGAATCGAAAGCATGGATACCACCCACCGTCTCTTTCATCGCGACAGCCGGCACCTGCTCACCTATCTCCAGGACACGAAGCATGCGCCAGCCAGCAGGCACCGCCGTGAGCTGTCAATCATCCTGTGCGCGAACCTGCTCCACACCGCTGGACTCGACTGGTACGAGGAAGGAGATGTCTGGGCCCGGGTAGCTGCTCACCGCGAACCACCTGAGCGAGTCTCCGAGGACAAAGCTGACTTACTGCAGGTTCGCTTGCGACGGCTACTGAGCGTCGACACTGGCGGCCTGACAGGTGGCGGCTTCCCCCTCGCCTTCGCCAATGGATGGGCCCGCGCTTTTGCCGCCGCTGGAACGGAACTGGCCGACCTGGCGGCCCACGGGCTGCTCCATCGCGGATTGCGCGCGGTCCTAGCCCACCACATCATATTTACCTGGAACCGGCATGGAATTCCACACGCTACCCAGGCCGTGATCGCCTATACAGCCAAAACTGTAGTGTTCGGGCCTGATCTCACAGCGGATCATCAAACTCGGAAAATGGCAGACTGTGAACAGTGACCGCGCGGACCAGCTGACCGAGAACGATCTCGCTTGGTTTCCGCTTGTGCAACGCACCCGCCCTCCGGGCCTTCCCTTGGAGATCAGGGTCAGACAATTGCGGGACCTGGTCGCACAGGCAGAAAGCAACGATCAATGTTCCCGCGCGGCCGAAGTATGCAACAAAGCCGCATTGATCGCCTCAGACTGCGGACAGTCGGAACTCGCCCGATCCCTGTGTTGGCGACAGTACGACGTATTCAATCAAGCGCGACCATTACCCACCTCAACCACCGAACTCGCCCTCCAGCCGGTATTGAACCTGCCGCGCCAGCTGATTCGCGAGGGTGACGGCGATGGCGCCTACGCGATGCTCCACGCCCTCTACCGTGCCGCACGCGGCCGAACGGAAGCCATGATCGACGGACGATATGTGAGCCTCCGGAACGTCACGTGCGCTGCCGACGATCATCGGCTGACCTGCACGGTGATCTGGGCGGCGCTCCTAGCCGACGGTGCCCGTGCGCTCGCACGGGCCGGACGCTGGCAAGAAGCCGCGCAGCGCGCGGCGGCCCACCGCGGCGTCGGCAGACGACCGCTCGACGGCCGGCAAGTCACGATCCTGGCGCTCGCGCAGAACGGTCAGCCAGAGCAGGCCGCCGCTCTGGTCGAGCAGAGTGTTACCCTCGAACCCTGGGAGCGCGCGGTGCAAAGTCTCCTACGCGTCCACTGTCTGCGCGCGGCCGGCGCCGACGCCAGCCTCCACATCTCGCCGATGCTCACAACCGTGCTCTACGTGCTGCGACAGCCGGACCCGTCCACCGCGGTGTTCCGCGCCAGGGCTGGCATGATCGCGCTTGGTCTCGCCCACCAGCACGATGATCCGCAGGTCCAAGCACTACATGAAGCGCTGATCGATAGTGCGTTCGGTGACACATACGTAGCCCGGGACGCGCTCGCCCACCGGATCTTGCCCGAGAAAACGACAGCAGGCCAGGCCCGGGACCTGGCCGATCTAGTCAGGGCCTCCGGGCTCGGCGCTGGAGCGATCCCCGAGCCGATGTACGGCGACTTGATGGACGCGGCGGCATCTGCCGAAGATCAACTAAGAGCTGATCTGGATCAGCTCAACGCGGACAGTCGCGGTAGCACAGCGGCAAGCTGAGCGGCGCACCAGCTCACGCACGAGAAGGCGTCAGTCGAACTGCCTGTCGCGAACGCCTGCGAGGAAGGCCATCCACTCGGCCTTCGTGAACTCAAGTACCGGACCATGAGGGTCCTTGGAGTCACGGACAGCCCGGCCCTCGCCGGGGGTAACAGCGACTTCGACACAGTCGCCTCCGTTGCCGCCGCTGTAGCTGCTCTTGCGCCAGACGAGTTCAGCAGGGACGCGGGTGGGGTCGTATGGGGTGGTACTCATGTCAGTGCCTCCACCGCCTCAACGATCAGTTCGCGGGACCGTTCTGGGTCGAGGGCGGCAGCCCGCAGACGGTTCATGGCCAGCTTATACCGGCGCAGATCGGGCTCCCGCTCCAGGTAGAGCCCACTGTGGAGCTGATCCATGTGAACGACCTCACCGCCCGTCGATCCGGCGAAAGTCATGATCGTGAATGGGTAGCCGAAAGCGGCATAGGCGCCGAACGTGAAGGGCAGCACCTGGATGGTGATGTTCGGCTGCGTCGCGCAACTCGCAAGATGATCGAGCTGCGCTCGCATGACATCGACGCCACCAACGTGGCGCCGCAGGACGGACTCGTCGAGGACGGCCCAGAGAGTCAGGGGGTCCTCGCTGCCGAGCCGCTTCTGACGTTCCATGCGGACGGTGACCCGCCGGTCGATCTCGTCGTCGTCCAGGCTGGTGTTGGCTGCCCGGAGGATCGCACGGGCGTACTCGGGCGTCTGTAGCAGGCCGGGAACGATCTGCGTCTCGAACTTGTCCACGCTCACCGCGCTGTTCTCCGCGGCCATGAACCGCTCGAACCACCGGGGCACGGCGTCGGGAAAGCTGTGCCACCAGTCCCGCTGGCGAGAATCCCGCACCAGGTCGAGCAGTTGGCCACGGAGGTCGTCACTCGTCACGCGATAGCGGTCCAGCAGCTTCGTGACATCCCGAGTCCGATGGACGCCGACTCCGGTCTCCATCCGACTGATCTTCGAGCCCGAACAGCCAAGGTGCTCCGCGGCTTCGTCGATGGTGACATCAGCTGCCTCTCGCAGACGGCGCAGCTCGGCACCGACCTGACGGCGCCGCATCGTTGGGCTCGTCTCGCTAGGCACGAACCGCTCCTTTTCTCGGGCGAGGTGACGACAAGTCTGGCACACCCGACCAGGCACCGCCAGCGCATCCCATGGCAAGGCCAACTCGAACGAAGCGTACTGCTGCGCATTGCATCCTGGGGCTGGCAAGCCTACGTAAGGGGGCGCGCTGGCGGGTGCAAGCGTCGCGCCGGGCAGTGCCGATCAGGTGCGGCATCCACTGGCCCGGCGGAACAGGTCTGCCGGCAGGCAGTCCCGACACTGGCGATCTTCTAGTACCGCCGACCATGTATGCATGGTCTCACTCTCCGCGTTCGTTACGCGCTGAAAAACGAT
>NZ_CAKJTR010000058.1:6093-9203 GCF_917627355.1 Protofrankia sp. Cj3
GGGCTCAGGCCGTGAATCGGACCGGCAGACGCGTCAGGCCACGGATGAGGATGTTCGGCTTGTAGGGGGGGTCAGCGCTGAGCAGCTCGGCGGACCTGACGCGACGCACCAGCGCGCTGAGGAAGATCTCCATCTCCAGCAGGGCGAGCGGCGCGCCCAGGCAGTAGTGGTGGCCGAGGCTGAAGGACAGGTGGCGGGAGACCGGACGCTCCCCGAAGAAGCGGGTGACGTCGAGCCGGTCCGGTTCGACGTAGGCGTCCGGGTCGCGGTTCGCGCAGGCGATCAGAGCGACCACGCCTTCCCCCGGAGCGAAGGTACGGCCGCCGACCACGAGCTCCCGCTTGGCCGCACGGGTGTTCAGGTGGATGGGCGAATCGTAGCGCAGCAACTCGTCGACGGCCCGGGGAATCAGCTCCGGCCGCCCGCGCAACAGCTCGAGCTGATCGGTGTTGCGCAGCAGGGCGAGGGAGCCATTGCCGACCAGGTTCACGGTCGTCTCATGGCCCGCAATGATCAGAGTGATACAGGTGCCGAGCACCTCGTCCGCGGTGAGCCTGTCGCCCTGCTCCTCCACCGCGGCCAGGGAACTGATCAGATCGTCTCCGGGGCTACGCCGCCGTTCGTCGACAAGTGCGCGGAAGTACGCGGCGAACTCGGGGAGCGCCTCGTTACGGGCGGCAAGCGCTTCGGTAGTCAGGTAGAAGTCCGGATCGAACGCGCGCGCGAGCGCCTGCGACCATTTCTGCACAAGCGGGTGGTCACCGGTGGGCACGCCCAGGATCTCGCAGATCACGGTGAGCGGCAGCGGGTAGGCCATCATCTCGATCAGGTCGAACTCGCCGGCGTCCAGCGCGGCGTCGAACAGGCTGTCGACCAGTTCGGTGATACGTGGCCGGAGCTCGGCCACCCGCCGTGCGGTGAAACCCTTGGTGACCAGGCCACGTAGCCGGGTGTGATCAGGCGGCTCCATCCACAGGAATGTGTCGGGGAAGGCGGCTGCCGGAATCGTGGGGTGCAGCTGCTCCGCCTCCTTGTCATGGCCCCAGTCCGCACTCTGCAAGATTGTGACGCAGTCCGTGTAACGGGTTGCCAGGTGCAGCCCGAAGGCTGACATGTGCAGCGGCCCGGCGTCGCGCAGGGCCCGGTATCGCGAGTAGGGGTCGGCGCGGTTCGCGGGCTCGAACAGCTCATCCAGGAGAGGCGGTACGGCAGCGTCGTTCCGCGTCCGCGCCGGGGTGGTCGCCAGATCCATTTCGGCTCCCTCGCACGATTCTTCGGCACTTCTCCGGTCGCCGGGCACAAGCGCCGACGGCAGGGAGTGATACGCCGGCGCCGACGCCTGGACGGACATTGGCGAGCGTGTCGGATCGGCCGGTAAAGTAATATATCAACAGAGCCGACCGGCACTGCGGTGAACAGTTCGTTTACCTGACGCGACATATTCCTTACGAACTCCCTCCCGGCCGGATCGCATTCCTTCCGGTTATTGCGGCGACAAATAGATCTATCAGAGCATCCGATAACCGAGAGACCGCGCAAAAGAATGATAATAAGGTCGATGCCAGCGCTCCCATATACCGGCGGCGAGCACATGACGGCCACGGAGGCGTGATGGCACACGGCGGGACGGTCCGGCACCCGGGCCAAGGACGCGGGACCGACGTTGATGATCTGTCCCGGGCTCGGCCCGCCCCGGCCGCCGCGACCGCCGCGACCGGCGGCGAACGTGCCCACGCGGTTGTCCTCGGCGCCGGTATCGCCGGGCTGCTCGCGGCCCGAGTGCTCGCGGAAAGCTTCGACCGGGTCACCGTGTTCGAACGGGACGTTCTGGTGACCGCGGACCCACGCCGCGGCGTCCCCCAGGGCCGGCACCTGCACGGCCTGCTCGACCGCGGCCGCCAGATCATGGAGGAGCTGTTTCCCGGGCTGACCGCCGAGCTCGGCGCGAGGGGCGCTCCGGCGATCGAGACGCTGGTGGGTTCCCGCTGGTACCTGCGGGGGCTACGGGTGCACCCCACCGAGACCGGACTGATCTCGCTCCTTGCCAGCAGGCCGTTGCTGGAAGCCGTCATACAGGCGAATCTGCGTGGGATGCCGGGTGTGGAGCTCGTCCAGCGGGCAGTGGCGACCGGGCTTGTCGCGGCTCCCCATGCGCGCGAACGCATCATCGGCGTGCGGATCGTCCGGGCGGGGCGGAGCGCTCCCGACGGCTTGCGGCCGGAGCCCACGGCCGCCGATGGGGCGGAGTTCGTCAGTGCGGACCTCGTCGTCGACGCGACCGGGCGTGGCTCCCGCGGTGCGGACTGGCTCACCGCCCTCGGCCTGCCCCGGCCCCTGGAACAGCGGGTCGACGTGGACCTCGGCTACGCGTCACGACTCTACCGACGTGATCCCAAAGACCTTGGCGGGCAGCGCTCCATCATTGTTTCCACGATGCCCGGGTCCCGCGGTGGCGGCGCCGTGGCACTGGAGGGTGAACGCTGGCAGATAACGCTCGCCGGCATGCTCGGGGACCATCCGCCGGCGGACCCCGACGGTTTCGAAGCATTCGCCCGGACGCTGCCCGTACCCGACATCCACGATCTGATCTCTTCGGCACACGCGCTGACCGACCCGATCCCCCACCGGTTCTCCGGCTCGCTGCGGCGGCGCTACGAGCGCCTGCGGAACCCACCCGCGGGGTTCCTCGCCATAGGCGACGCGATCTGCAGCTTCAATCCGCTCTACGCCCAGGGGATGACCGTGGCGGCTCAGCAGGCGCTGGCCCTGCGGAACTGCCTGCGGGTCGCCGGCCCGGATCTGCCGGCCCGTTTCTACCGACAGGCCAGCTGCCTCGTGGACGCGGCCTGGGAGCTGGCGACCGGCGCCGACCTGCGCTATCCCGGCGTCCAGGGGCGGCGCGGCCTACGTGGCCGGCTGGTCGGGGCATACGGGGAGCGGGTACAGATCGCCGCGCATCGCGATGCCGCCGTGGCCCGTGCACTGATGAACTGGTTGAACCTCGTGGACGCTCCCACCGCCTTGCTCAGGCCCACCGTGATAGCCGGAGTCCTCCGGTATGGCCGGGCACACCCGCTCCAACCGATGCGGGTGCCGCCCGCCGCCCAGCA
>NZ_CAKJTR010000058.1:9606-20877 GCF_917627355.1 Protofrankia sp. Cj3
CCGGCTCCGGCTCCGGCTCCGGCTCCGGCTCTACATGATCAAAATATTGACCATCGCCGCCAGCTGGTGACATAGCCACAGTCCCGCCGCGAAAACCGGAAGTCGGTGGTGCCGGCGAGGCTGGTCGTCGACTATCGGTGGTGTGCCCGTCCCTCATCAGAAAGCCTCACAGCCGGAGTACTGGGCCACTATCGCGGCCACCACCGCGCCGGAGTCCGCGGGCCACGCTACCGGGCTTCCGTTCGTGGTCGGCCTGGACGACTCGGACACGCCATACGATGTGGTCGACGCCCTCGCGCTGGCCCCGTTCACGACGGGGGAACAGCCGTGGGCGCACAGCGCCCGGATCGACCGTCTCCGTTCAGGCGCGTCCCTGCTGCCACCCGACGCCAAAATACTACGTACGGTAATCGAAGACTCGCGTGACTCACGGCTCGCCGCGGGCGACGGCTGGACGTTGCGCGCGGTGCGCTGGCGCGGCGGCGGCGGTGAGGTGACCGTGACGGCGGTCAGTGAAGAACTGGCGCGCACGGTACTCAGCAGAGTTGTGCGCGAGGCCGTCGCCGAATCGGACGTCGACAGCGCCGTCACGATGGGCTTCTGGTACATGTCCGCGCGACGCGGCCCGACCCGTACCACCCGCAAGGCGGCCACGACGTCGTGGGCCTCGATCCGGGACAACTACTCCAGCAGCGCCCGCGACGCGCTGGACCGGCTCATGGCTGTCCGGCACGAAGCTCTGGCCGGCCGGCTGATTCTGTTGCACGGACCGGCTGGCACCGGAAAGACCACCGTCCTGCGGGCACTGGCCCACGAGTGGCGACGCTGGTGCCAGGTCGACTGCGTCTTGGACCCGGAGGCGCTGTTCGCCGACCCTGGATACCTGATGGAGGTCGCGATCGGCTTCGACAGCGACGAGGACGACTCCGACGATAATGACCATGCCCACGATGGCGACGGCCCTGGCCGGGGGGCGCTGGATCCGGTGCCCGGCGACCGCGGCACCGCACAGGCCGCCGAGCTGGGCGGTGTCCGGCGGCGATGGCGGCTGCTGGTGATCGAGGACTGCGACGAGCTCGTCCGCGGCGACACCCGGAGTTCCTCGGGGCAGGCGTTGTCACGGCTGCTCAATCTGACTGACGGCCTGGTCGGGCAGGGGCGGGACGTCCTTGTCGCGCTTACCACCAACGAGGATCTCGTCCGGCTGCACCCGGCAATCGTGCGTCCCGGCAGGTGCCTGGCTCAGGTCGAGGTGGGACCGCTGCCCCACGGCGAGGCCGTCACCTGGCTCGGGACCGCGCAGGGAGTCGGGCCGATGATGACGCTGGCCGAACTGTTCGCGCTCCGCGACGGCCGGGCACCGGTGCGGAGCACGCGGCCGGACCCGCATTCCGGCCTCTACCTGTGACGGCCCGGCCACCGGTAACCCGGCACCGGCCGTAGCTGGCTGGTGCGCTGTTTCGCCGCTATTCCGTCGCGGCTTCCCGCCGCAGGTAGCCGGACCCCACGAGGCTTTTTACCCGGACCTGCTCCCGCACCTGGTCAACGAATGTGTCTATCGGCATACGCTCCTCCTTGCCGGAGCGGTACCGCACGGACACCGACGAGTCCGCCACCTCCTGTCGGCCGACAACCACGACGAACGGGATCTTTCGCGTGATCGCGGTCCGCACCTTCGCGTTGAGCCGATTGTCACTCACGTCGACATCAGCCCGCAGGCCCGCCTGGAGGAGCCTGTCCCGCACCTCGTTCGCGTAACTCAGCAGATCGTCGGAAATCGGGATGACCCGGACCTGCTCTGGCGCCAGCCACACGGGAAAGAGCCCGCCGAAGTGCTCTATCAAATATGCGACGAATCTCTCGTGCGAGCCGAGCGGGGCTCGGTGGAGCACGACCACCGACTTCTCCGACCCGTCGGAGTCGTGGTAAGTGAGCCCAAAGCGGTCGGGCGTATAGAGGTCGACCTGGTTGGTCGAGGCCGCGAACTCCTTACCCGTCACAGAACGGATCATGAAGTCGACCTTCGGGCCGTAATGCGCGGCCCCACCGATTTCCTCGACGTACGGAATCTCGGATTCCTCCATCGCCTCTCGCGTGATCCGCTCGGCATCCGCCCACATCTGCTCATCGTCGTGGTACTTCGCCGTGTTCGACGGATCGCGCAATGCCAGGATCATATAGAAGTCGGTGATGCCGAGCGTCCGGTAATAGTCGGCATGCATCCGCATGACCTCGAGAAACTGATCCTTCGCCTGCTCGGCGGTGCAGTAGATGTGCGCGTCGTTCTGGGTGAAACCACGCGCCCGCATCAGTCCGTGCAGCTGCCCGCTCCGCTCAAAGCGGTAGACCGTGCCGTACTCGGCCAGTTTTATCGGCAGCTCGCGATAGCTGTGCGGCCGCGCCTTGTAGACCATGTGATGGTGCGGGCAGTTCATTGGCTTGAGATAGTAGTTCTCACCCTCGATGTCGATGGGCGAGTAGAGGTCTTCGTTATAATACGGCAGATGCCCCGAAAGATAGTAGAGATCCTCTCGGGTGATATGCGGGGTCACTATCCGCTTGTACCCGAGCTGCCGCTCGGTTTCGCGCGCCCATCCCTCGAGCTCGTCCCGGATGATCGTGCCGTTTGGCAGCCAGAGCGGCAGCCCCTTGCCGATCTCCTTGCTGAACGCAAACAGATCCAGGTCCTCGCCGAGGCGGCGATGGTCGCGCCGGGCGGCTTCCTCCTGCATCCGAAGGTAATCCTTGAGCGCCTCGCGCGTCGGCCAGGCGGTCCCGTAGATGCGCTGGAGCTGGGGGTTCTTCTCGCTGCCCCGCCAGTATGCGGCGGCGCTGCGGGTGAGCGTGAAGGCGGGAATCAGTCTCGTGCTCGGCAGATGCGGACCGCGGCACAGGTCAGACCAGCAGACCTTGTCCGTCACCCGGTCTATGTTGTCGTAGACAGTCAGGTCACCGTCGCCGACCTCCATGACCTCGCCAAGATCAAGACCGCTCTTGGCATCGATCAGCTCCAGCTTGTAGGGCTCGTCGGCGAGCTCGGCCCGCGCCGCCGCCGGAGACAGGAACACGCGCCGCCGGAAGAGCTGGCCGACCTTTACGATCTCGCGCATGCGCTGCTCGATACGATCGAGGTCTTCTGGCTGGAATGGCTTCAGGACGTCGAAATCGTAGTAGAAACCATTCTCGATCGGCGGGCCGATGCCGAGCCTGGCTTTGGGGAAAAGTTCCTGGACCGCCTGGGCGAGGACGTGCGCGGTCGAGTGCCGCAACACGCGCAGCCCGTCCGGGCTGGACATCGGCACCGCTTCGACGTCGAGATCGGTGTCGGGAGCCCAGTCGAGATCTCTCAGAACGCCATCAGGACTGCGGACCACGACGATCGCGTTGGGCCCGACGAGCGGCAGTTTCGCAGCGGCGATCGCCTGGGCAGCCGTCGTCCCGGCCGGGACGACGGCGCGCGCGGCCACGGCTTCGGAACGAGATGCAGGCACTTCGAAGTCTCCTTGGATCGGTTTGGACCGGTTTGGATCAGGTACAGCCGAGACATGCTGTGACAGCCGCTGTCCATAGCCTAGAGGCTGGGTAACGTATCTCCGCCGCGCGGCACCCGGGACGGTGCCTGGCGCAGGTCGAGGTGGGACCCCTGCCCTGCGCCGCGGCCACCCACCGCGTGGCTCGGGTCCGCTCAGGGCGTCGCGCCGTCAGACGGGTGCGCGAACCGGGAGGCCCTGCTCCCCTGCCGCGGAAGCCAGCCGCCTGTCGTAGGTGACGAAGCCGTCCAGCCCGTTCCCCAGGTAGAGGGCCGTCGCGAGATGGATGGCGTCCAGCGAACGGAGCCCGACGCCGGGAAGCCGGCTGGCGGTCTCGACGACGGCGTGCGCGATGTCCACCCGTCCGACCCGGGTAAGCAGCAGGTCGGCATCGGGGAGCAACGACGGATCTTCGCGCAGCACGGCCCGCCTGGTCTCCACAACCAGAAGCACACTGGAGACCAGCGGCATCCCGCGCCGTGCGGTGAGGAAATCTCGCAGCGCGGGCGTCTCCTGTTCGGCCCGGACCAGCTTCACGAAGGCCGATGTGTCAAGGTAGATCACCAGCGCTCTTCGTCCCGCAGCTCTTCCACGACGGCGGACAACGGTCGGGTACCGACAGGCGCGGCGGGCGGCGGTAGGAGGTCCAGAATGCTTCCGACCGCGGGCTCGTAGTGGCCGGCGGCGACAAGCCGATCCAACGGCGATCCTGCGTCGGCGGGCACGAGGTAGGCCACCAGGACGCCCCGGTCGGTCACCGCGACCCGCTGGCCGCTGCTGGCCAGGGCCACATAGCGGGACGCGTGCTGGCGCAGCTCACGAATACCGATCGATTCCATACCCCAATGTAGCACCCATGTGCTACACATGACACCCGCAAACCCCGACAGAGGCAGAGCTTCCCCGCTTCACGCTCCCCTCATCCATGCGCCATATCCAGCCGGCGCAGGTGCCCGACGGGTTACTCGCCAGCCGTGAACTCGCTGATGCCGATCACGTTGGGCTGGGCGTGCACGCATCGATAGATCATGGCTTTGTCCGCTGGCGAGGCGTACGTGACGTTGTAACGCAGCGGGTACACGCGGCTGGACTGGGCCGTGTTGTGATCACGTGCCTCCTGGACGGCCTGGCCAGCTGTGGGGCACGCGGCGCGGACCGCGTCCTTCTGCGCGTCCGTGGCGGTGGGGGTGAAGTAAACCACCGCCTCGATCCGTGGCGGTGGTCCGGCGACCGAGGCATACACGCCAAAAGCGGCCAGTGCGGCGAACGCCAGCCCGCCCAGCAGCACCCAGCGCCGGTGACGCCGGTCGACGAGGGCCCGAGCCAACCGCGCCGCGGCCGGCTCGGGTGAGCGCCGGGCCCTCGCCCGTGGAGCGGTCTCCGGGACGTCCTGCGAGGTCACGAGCCTCCTTCGGACGAGATCAGGCAGAAACGATAGCGGTTGGGGTGGCCGGTTAGGATGGTCAGCTGGGGTCGGCAGCGGCGCAGCGACAATCCTGATCTTGATCCGTCACCGGATCGCCACCAGTACGGCGTGCCCCTAACTTAGCCGTTTCGATGAGGCCTTAAGGTAAGCGCTCTTGCCCGCGCAAACGCGAGCGATGTTCATCACACCGACCTGTCCAAGCCGGCCAGGGACGACGTGAGCATGGGGGACCAGCGGGGATCGCGAGGCGATCTGTCGGGACGGCCTCCTCGCGTCGTCGCAGGCCCCAAGAAACCCCGGAGAGACCGTGCCCTCCCGTATCGAGGACTACGCGGTGATAGGCGACACCCATTCGGCCGCGCTGGTCTCCAGGGACGGCTCGATTGACTGGCTGTGCCTACCGCGGTTCGACTCGACCGCCTGCTTCGCCGCACTGCTCGGCGATGAGGACTCCGGTCACTGGAAGATCGCTCCGGTCGGTCCCGTGCTCGCGGTGAGCCGCCGCTACCGGGGCGACACCCTTGTCCTGGAAACCGACATGACCACGGCGACCGGAACCGTGCGCATCGTCGACGCCATGTACCCGAGGTCAGGCGAGCACATCGTGCTGCGGCTGGTCGAAGGCATCGAGGGGAACGTGCGGATGCGCAGCGAGACCCGCATCCGGTTCGACTACGGCTCGATCGTCCCATGGGTGCGGCGGCTGGATGACCACACGATCGTCGCGGTCGCCGGGCCGGACGCGGTCACCCTGCGTACCACCGCGCCGATGGAAGGCCATGACATGGCCACCTACGCGGAGTTCACCGTCTCCGCTGGCCAGTCCGTGCCGTTCTCCCTGACCTGGTGCCCCTCGCACCGGCCGGCGCACACCCTGATCGACGTCCGTCGGGCGATCGACCTCACCGAGTCGTGGTGGGCGGAGTGGATGGCCGGCTGCACCTACGACGGGCAGTGGCAGGAGGCGGTCCGGCGTTCCCTGATCACCCTCAAGGCGCTGACGTACGCGCCCACCGGCGGCATCGTCGCCGCGGTCACCACGTCGCTGCCGGAGATGATCGGCGGCGTCCGCAACTGGGACTACCGTTACTGCTGGCTGCGCGATGCCACCATCACCCTGCTCGCGCTGCTCGATGCCGGGTTCACCAGCGAGGCCACCGCATGGCGGGAGTGGCTGCTGCGCGCGGTGGCCGGTGACCCCTCTCGAGTACAGATCATGTACGGGGTCGGCGGTGAGCGCCGGCTCACCGAATACGAGGTGCCGTGGCTGCCCGGCTACGAGGGCTCCGCACCCGTCCGGGTCGGCAACGGCGCCGTCGAGCAGTTCCAGCTGGACGTCTACGGCGAGGTGCTCGATGCGCTGCACGTGGCCCGGATGGCGACCGATGTGGACGGTCACGACGACTCCTGGGCCCTGCAGACCAAGCTGATGGACTTCCTGGAGACCGGGTGGCGCAAGCCCGACGAGGGCATCTGGGAGGTGCGCGGGCCACGGCGGGACTTCGTGCACTCCAAGGTGATGGCCTGGGTGGCGGCCGACAGAGCGATCAAGGGCATCACCGAGTCGGGCCTGCCCGGACCGCTGGAGCGCTGGAGCGCGCTGCGAGCCGAGATCCACAACGAGGTCTGCGTCCGTGGCTTCGACGCCGACCGCGGCACCTTCACGCAGTTCTACGGCTCCACCGAACTGGACGCGGCCCTGCTCTACATGCCGCTGGTCGGCTTCCTGCCCGCGACGGACCGACGGGTCGTGGGCACCGTGGCCGCCATCGAACGCGAGCTCATGGAGGACGGCTTCGTCCTGCGCTACCCGACCGCCCCCGACGGTGCCGTGGACGGGCTGCCCGCTGGTGAGGGCGCGTTCCTGGCCTGTACCTTCTGGCTCGCCGACAACTACGCGCTGTCGGGCCGGGTCCACGAAGCCCAGGAGCTGTTCGAGCGGCTGCTGGCCCTGCGTAACGACGTAGGGCTGCTGGCCGAGGAGTACGACCCGCGGCTGGGGCGCATGGTCGGCAACTTCCCCCAGGCGTTCAGCCATGTGCCGCTGGTCAACACCGCGCGGACGCTGACGGACGCGCTTCGGGGCATGCCGCGCTCCCGCACCGACCGGGCATACCCTCCCGGCCACTTCTTCGGGTAGCCGGCAGGGATCCACCAGGGCGAACCACCCGTCCACATCCGCCGATACTGGGTACGGGCCACACCAACCGTGGCAGACAACCAAAGGGGGCAGCACACGTGGCGGGTCAGGTCGCGGTCATCGGCGGTGGGATTGTGGGGCTGGCAGTGGCCCGGCGGATCGGGCAGGCCGATCCGGGCGTGACCGTCACGGTCTTCGAAAAGGAGCACGACGTCGCCTGCCATCAGACCGGGCATAACAGCGGGGTGGTTCACGCCGGGCTCTACTACCAGCCCGGCTCGCTGAAGGCGACCCTGTGCCGGCGCGGTGTCGCGCTGCTGAAGGAGTACTGTGCCGTCCACCGCATCCGCTACGACGAATGCGGCAAGATCGTCGTAGCGGTCGACGACAGCGAGCTGGACAGGCTCGCCGACATCGCCGACCGGGCGCGCGCCAACGGCGTCCCGGGCACGGCCATGCTGGACGCGGACGGCCTGCGTCGCTACGAGCCGCATGCCCGTGGGGTGGCCGCGCTGCGCTCCCCCACGACCGCGATCGTGGACTACCAGGCCGTGGCCCGTGCGCTGCGTGACGACGTGCGGGACGCGGGCGGGTCGGTCCGCACCGGCGCCGAAGTCGTATCCGTCGACGACCGCGGTGACGGTGTCCACCTGGGCCTGCGGGTGCGGGGGACGGCCCGGGTGGCCCCCAACGGAAACCACGCGACCGCGTCGAGGGCTGGCGGCACGGTGACGGAGGTGTCCGAGACGGCCGGGCCGTTCGGCCTCGTCATCGCCTGCGCGGGGCTACAGTCCGACCAGGTCGCGAGGCTCACCGGCGAGGATCCCTCACCGCGGATCATCCCCTTCCGGGGCGAGTACTGGCTGCTGCGACCGCAACGCCGGGAGCTGGTACGAGGGCTGATCTATCCGGTGCCGGACCCGCGGTACCCCTTTCTCGGCATCCACCTCACCAGGCGGGTGGACGGCGAGGTCCTGGTCGGCCCGAACGCGGTGCTCGCGACCGCCCGGGAAGGGTACACAGCCCTGGCCGTCGATGGATCGGACCTGCGTCAGACGATCGCCTGGCCAGGCTTCCACAAGATGGCCCGCACGCACTGGCGGACCGGGGCGCGCGAGATCCTGTGGACGGCCAGCCGACGCGCGTTCGTGGCACAGGCCCGCCGGTATGTCCCGCAGCTGCGGGCCGCCGATGTCGTCAGGGGTCCCGCGGGCGTCCGCGCGCAGGCGGTCGCCCGCGACGGCAGCCTGGTGGATGACTTCGTGCTGTCGATCCGCGGACGGATCGTGCATGTGCGTAACGCACCGTCACCAGGTGCCACTGCGTCACTGGCGATCGCCGAGCACATCGTGAGCAAGGTCGTCGCGGAACCGGCCGCGTAAGAGCGACTGGCAATAGGGGACGCGGGTCACCCGGCCGCCACCCAGTGCGTGGCGCCGCAACCGTGGCTCGATCCCAAAACGGTGCCTTTGGCCTGTTGGTCTATCATGATGCTCATGGTCACGTTACGTGATCGGGGGGGCAGTCAGAACGTCGACCGGTTACCAAATGTAAAGTAGGGAAGTAGCCAGATGTTCCCTGTTCTTGGCGGACGCCGCCGATTCAGCCGGCGCCGAACGAGGATGACGGCGGCCGGTGTCGCCATTATCGGCCTGCTGTCCGCGCTCGCGGCGTGTCAGAATCCGACCGCTCCGACAAGCCCGACCGCCAGCCGCAGCCCCGACGCCACCGGCGCGTCCACCACCGTGTCGGAGGGTGCCGCGACAGTACCGGTGCCACCGGCCCAGCCCGGGATCGCCCCACCCGACTTCAGCACCTTCGCCAAGTGGAGTGATCCCGCGACGTGGGGGGGCACAGTCCCCGCCGCCGGTGCGGTCGTCACGGTCGCGGCGGGCCGACGGATACTCGTCGACGTCGACGTACCCAAACTGGGAGGCTTGGAGGTCGACGGCGACCTCGCCTTCGCGGACCGGCCGACGACGCTGCGCACGGCCTACATCATGGTGCACGGAAGCTTCTGGATGGGCACCGAAGGTGCCCCGCTCACCAGCGCCATCAGGCTCATCCTCGACGGGCGCCCGACCGACAACACGATGGGTATGGGCGCGGACGTCCTGGGCTCGATGGGTGGCCGCATCGAGATCCACGGCAGGGATTCCGGCCATACCTGGACGAAACTGTCACAGACGGCCAACGCTGGCGCCACCACTCTTTCGCTCATCGACCCCGTGTCGTGGCGTACCGGCGATCTGATCGTCGTCGCCTCCTCCGACCTCGACGTGAACCACAAGGAACGTGTCACGGTCGCCGGGGTTTCCGCGGACGGCAGAACAATCACGATCGACAGGCCGCTGGCCCACCGGCACGCGTCGATAGTCACCGCCCAGACCTCCGGCGGCGAGACCCGCTCGGTCGAGGAGCGGGCCGAGGTCGGCCTGCTGTCGCACAACATCGTCATCACTGGCCCGGATGACGCGGCGGCGACGAAGTTCGGCGGCCATGTCATGATCATGAAAGACGGCACGCTGCGCATGTCGAACACCGAACTCGACCACATGGGCCAGTTCGGCGTACTCGCCCGCTACCCGATCCACTGGCACTGGGCCGGCGACCAGAGCGCCTCGCTGGTGGACAACGTCAGCATCATCGACAGCTTCAACCGCATGGTCACCATCCACCGGAGCAACAACGTCCATGTCAACGGCGTGGTGGCCGATGAGACCTACGGCGCCGGCTTCTTCCTCGAAGATCGTGTCGAGGAAGGGAACGTACTGACCAACAACCTGGTGATGGGTGTCCGTCAGGTCCCGGCGGGCACTAGGCCGCTACGCGCGTCGGACCAGATCCCGTCGGAATTCTGGATCACCGATCCGAACAACATCCTGAGCGGCAACTCCGCGGCCGGCGGTGACGGCGTGGGTATCTGGTACGACTTCGACATGAACGCGGTCGACCCCGGCAACGCCAGCGACGACGCGATCCACGACGCGGTCGACAAACCGTTCGGTCTCAACCAGAACAGCACCGCCCACTCACACACCATCCACCCCGCCGACTTCCCGGCGGAAGGCGTCCCGGGTTCGGGCATCAGCGTCGAGGCCTACAACGGCGACTTCACCCGGCGCGGCCGAATGATCAATCCGAACGTGTGGAAGAACGAGGGCTTCGGGCTGTGGATCGACGGTGCGCTCACGACCGACAACCCCACCGCCGCGAACAACAGCATCGCCCTCAACTGCCAGGACACCGCCATCAACAACGGCCTGCTCATCGGCAACAACACCGCCAACACCGGTACTGAGACAGGGCATATCCAGGCGCTGATCCGCTTCTATCACGGCCAGTGCGACACGAACGGGACCTGGCTCGCCAACTTCAAGCAGTCCGCCGGAGCGGATCCCGGGCTCGCGGCCATCAGCGACATCGGCGCGAGCACCTGGGACGCGACCAACCGGGTGAAGGGGCTGAAGTTCTTCGGCGACGGGTACCGCACCCTGTTCGCCAGCAACAGCCCGTACTTCGAAGCGGCGGAATCCGGCCACTCACACTGGTTCGCCGACCTCGACGGTTCGGTCAAGGGTGACGGAGTACCGGCGATCATCCACAACGACTCCGCGCTGCTGCGGTCACCCACGGACAGGACCATCTACAGCCGAGTCGGTCCGGATTACTTCCAGGGCGCGGACTTCGGCACCTGGAGCCCGCTCGACCGTGGCTTCATGCGCCTGCGCTTCGGCCTGGTCGACGACCACTGGACGTGGAAGCGCGCCGACGGCGTCACCGGCTACAGCGGCACCGTCGGCGTGGTCGAAGGCCAGCGCTACCAGGTGACCCCACCGTCCGGGGGAACGCTCAGCTCGCTCGACTTCGACATCCACGGGACCGATCCGGGTTTTGTCGACCTGGTCATCCCCTGGGCGGGCAGGTCGGCCCCCAGGGCCGGCTTCAAGTTCTGGGGCCAGGACGTCCCGGTGAAGATGGCGTCCAGCGTCGCCACCGTCGGCAAGGACGGTCAGTACTTCGTCTCCGGCGGAAACCTGTATCTGCGTATCGAGGTCGGCGGGACGGGCGTGACGTTCGGCAACGGCGGTGACCTGCGCAGCCTGTCCAACGCGGACCAGTACTGGACCATCAGGTAACGCTCTGATCTCCGGGTACGCGACCAGATCTGGCCG
>NZ_CAKJTR010000058.1:21305-27930 GCF_917627355.1 Protofrankia sp. Cj3
CAGTGGCTCAGCGCGGCGTCGCTGATGGCCGCCAGCAGCGGGAGGATGTGCGCCGACACCACGGTGGGGACACCGTGCTCGGCGCCGATACGCACCACCGCACCGATCAGAGCCTCGTGTTCCAGCGGGCGCCCCGCCAACCGGTCGTAGAGCATCGATGTGCCCGACCCGGCGGGCTGGTCACGCAGCCGCTCGATGATCAGTTCCGGCAGCTCGTCGGCAACGGCCGCACCGTCGGCGTGGGCGACAGCGACCGCTTCACGCATGATGGTCACCGCGAGCCGGGCCATGTCGTCCCGGCGCAGCACCTCCAGGCGCCGGCCGGTCAGCGCTGTGAGCGAGTTCGCCGCGGTGTTGGCGGTCAGTTTCGTCCAGGCCTCGACGGCGAAGTCGTCCACCGGTCGCACCAGCCCCGCGCTGGGCAGAACCCCGGCGAACCGGTCGGCGAGGGCGCCGGCCGGAACATGCAGGAACCCGTAGTTGCGGTGCTCGACCACACCGGGCGCGACCGGTTCGGCGTTGATGTAGACGACGGTGGGGAGCACCCGCTCCGCGGGTACCACCGCCGCGACCCGCTCGGCCTGGCGGACACCGTTCTGGGCGATCACGACGACGGTGTCCGGACCGACCAGCCGGGTCAGCCAGGTGAGTGCCGCCGCATTCTGATGGGCCTTGGTCGCCAACAGCACCCAGTCGACGGGCCTGGCATGCTCGGGGCTGGTCCAGACGGGCAGGTCGGCGCGGAACACCCCGTCAGGGCCCCGGAGCACCAGTTCGCCGAACCGCCGGCGCACGCAGAGCTGTACGTCAGCCCCCGCGGCCGCCGCTCGGGCGGCGAAGAACCCGCCGACCGCACCCACGCCCACGACCGCCAGCCGTCCCGCCATTGTCGTCGATCAGCCCATTTCCGTCATCAGGGGCCTGCTACCCTCAGTGCCCCAGGACGCGGCACAGGATCTGGTCGACACGCAGCCACGCGTCTTCGGAGATCGGGCCAAGAGAGTGGGACAGGGCCGAGGTCGGCAGCCAGGCGACCAGCTCGGGCAGGACGGTGCCGGGGATCGGGTCGGCGATGCAGGCGTCAGCGGCGTAGTCGTCCTGTGGCAGCGGGTCACCCGGGATGACCGGGCAGACGATCACCCGTCCGGTGCCGGCGTTGTTGTACATGTCCGCGGAGACGATCAGGGCATGGGCGAGGACATCGACGCGTGCCCACACCTCACCCTGCCGCACGCCGCAGTTCCTCCAGCCGGGTGTACTCGGCCACCAGGTAGCTCGCGGTGACGCCCAGCGCGGCGTTGCGCTGCCGCTGGCGGGCGAACCGAGCGGTCCAGATCGACTCGGCCAGCGTCTTGTCCACCCACGCCGACAGCGTCATGCCGGCGGCGGTCGCCGCGGCGCGAGCGTGCTGGAGGGTCCCCGCTCGCACGGACACGTTCAGGTTCGGCATGCCACACACCCTATGACGCAGCATCATACGGTCCCGGCGGGGTGGCGGCACACCTGCGGAGACGCAGACGCGGTGACCCCAATGGCCAAGTAGCCATGGCGCCCGCGCCACAGGCGCGGGGCGACCCGTCGCTGTCCCGCTCGCGAGCATCCGGAATGATCATTTGGCCAGCATCTGCTCGACGACCGTCAGCGCAACCGCGTGGAAGCCGGTTGGGGCCGCGCGGGCATACGAGTTGCTGCCCGGGATTTCCGCGAGCGGGCCGTGGTATGGCTCGGTGGGCAGGTCCGTGATGTCCCAACAGCCGGCCGAACTGAAGATCACCTGATCGTGGACGACCGGGGCGATGCGCAGGACAGGCCCGACCGCGGTGCCCGTCTGCCGCGCTGGCCAGGCGATGGCGAACAGACGCCCGTCCGTGCCCCATAGCGCGCCCGCGTCCGCGCCGGGGATCGGCCCCACTGCCCCGCTGGCGCTGCCGATCCAGCCCGTGCTGTCCGAGGTGATGACCGGGCCGCTGAGAGTCCGCACGGAATGCATGATCATTTGATGGAACGTCTGCCCGTCGATGACGGTCTCACCGGTCAGCGAGCCACTGGCGACAAGCACTGACGCGCCGCGCTGCCCCGCTATGGCCAGCGTCTGTCGCAGGGAGAGCGACACGCAGCCGTTTGCCGCGGCCCGCGTTCCTGCCGCGCTCGGCTGGGCGGTCGTGGCCGGCCGGGGTGGCGTTGCCCATGTCTGCGGCACCGCGGCCAAGATGACGAGGACAGCCCCGGCCAGACCGCCGATGACGAGGGCGCGGTTGCGGCGCTGCCGCCGGGTGCGGAAGCTCGGGTGGAGGGCGGTCATGACAGCGCCCGGATCGGTGTCCTCCTGGGCGCGGGATGCCAGGAGCTGTTCGAGGTCACCGTGCTCGCTCCTTGGTCGCGGCAGGCCACGGTGCGGCGGGGGCGGGGGCGGGGGAAGGACGCGGGCGCGCCGCACCGGGTGCGCGGACAGCCGAAGAGCTGGGCGATCCGCTCGCCGGGTTCAGCCAGGAGGTGGCGGAGCATCGCGGTCCTTCCCCTGCCTGGGGGATGTCAGACCTGATTATAACGTTATAACGCCGTTACCCCACCTCATTCTTGCGGGACGAACGATCAGTGATCGCTACAAAACGCCGATACACCGCCTGATTGTCGGGGGCGGCCGGTGTCACCCGGTCCGCAGTGACGCGCCCGGGATGCTGTTGACGACCGTCCGCATGGACGAGAAAAGCACGTTCGTACTGCACTTGTTGCCTCCCGCGTCGTACACCGCGCCGCAGGCGGAGCCTGTCATGCCCGAGCCCAGAAAACCCTGTATCATTCCGGCCGCCCGGACCTGCCCGGACGACGTACTCGCGAGCGAGATCACCGGACCGCCGCTGTCACCCTGGATCTGCGCGATCGCACCGCTCGACTGCTGGACACCTTCGATGGTCGAAAACGACCCACTACCATCATTGAATGACACCAACAGGTTTGTGACCTTGATGTTACAATGCTCGCCGGAGTTACCGCCACCCGTGCACACGAAGTCGTTGACGCCCAGGTCAGCGTAGCCTATGACGGTCTTCCAGAAGTTATTGGAATTGTATGCCCCGTCGAATGCCAAGGCCGCCCCGGTAGCGCTCAGCACCCGGCCGCCGCCGTCCGTGGAGGTGCGCACGCCGGTCCCGTACCTGTTCGACGCGGCTCGATCCTGATAGTCGTCCGCGCTGCAGTGACGTGCGGTCGTCGTGTTGGACGTCCCGCCGAGGTTGACAGCGAACCCGCTGGAACAGGTGTGTCCGGTGGAGGGGCTGAGCATGTATCCACCCGCGTTGAACGGTGCGAAGTCGTCGTCGCGGCCAGTGCTCGTGTCAGCGCTGACACCTGGTGTGACATGCACCGGTACCCCCATGACCGCCGTAGCCCGCGACCGCACCTGCGGTGCGCGCCGCTCCGCTGGGGCCGCGGTGTAGGTCCCGTTGACGGTGATATCGTCATCCGTCGCCCCGACGGCGGCGATGAATGAAATCTTGAACCCGGCCCATTCGCCCGCGGCCGCCTGCTGCCAGATCTCGTTGGTAGCCGCGCGGATCTGCCGCAAGCTGTGTGCGCGCCGCTGAACGGACACCGCGATGCCACGCCGCTCGCCCTCTTTGACAATCGCTGACAGCAGGGACGTGTGGGGGCCGTACCACATGATGGTGATCGCCTTGCGCGCCAGGTCGTCGATTGAGCCGACATAGCCACTGTCAGCGAAGCCTGCCTGGTCGATCATCCAGGACCTGAAAACGGAGAGCGCTTCCTGGTTACTGATGGTCGTGGCCCCCACGGTCTGGATGAACGCCCGGGTGACCGCGTCACCTCTCGCGCCCGGCAGCCCCGATGCCGTCTCGGCGCCGGTGGCGACCGCGCCCGCCGTGGCCGTCGCACCGAGCTGCACGGTGAAAGTGGCTAACGCCAGGAGAGCGGCCAGCGCCGCGGTGAGTTTCCCGCGCCGCGCGCCGGCCCTCCTTACCGACTTCCTGACCGGATCGTTTCGCATCGTCGTTCCACCCTTCCCGGGTAATGGGGCGGCCTGGCGGGAGGCCCACGGACGCCTGTGCGCATGAACAGGAGAAGCGGCTCGGTGAAAGCTGTACGCCGCCAACGAGAAACACAGCCGCTGGAGCGGAAAAATTCATCGCCGCAGATCAGCGGACTACAGAGCCGCGGCCAGCCGGCCTTCCCCTGACGACCACGACGGCCGGGAACGCTGATAATCGTCACCCGACGGGGCGGGACAAACACCGGGGAGGCAGTGCCGTATGCCAGCTGACATGAACGTCGACTCCAGTCAGTCCAACCAGAAAGACCGCGCACAGCGCGGCGCCAGTACGGATAATTGAGTTACCGGAAAATCGAGCCGTGGGACAAGCGAGTTGTACACGCCCATCCGTTAGCATTGAAAGGCACCGGACAGATACTGCCAGCAAGCATCCGCACGCACACCACATCAATCGCAGAGTTGTTAATCTGTAGATATTTTCTACAGCCGGCCGCTGCGCTAGTGCGCGACCGGGGATAGCGGCCAAGATCTCCACGGATATGGAAACCCGCAGGTAGCGGCACAAAGAACGCCTGTCATCCGCACACTCTTTTGTATTCGATCTTTCCCCGGACGATGCCGGCGGCGTCAGCCGCAAGAAGCAGCCGCTCAACGCGCGGAACAGGGCGGGCTCCGGGTTGGGCTCAGGGCGCATCGATGCGACGCTCACCCGCGTGAGACTTCCGGGCCTGCCGGCAACACCCTTCGAGCGGTTGGCTGCGCGCTGGCAAGCCGCCCGCGACAGCAGTGAGATCATTCATCTCGATGCGGCCGGGTGCGCGCGGATGAGCCGGGCCACCATCGCCGCCACAGGGGCCTACCTGGCGGAGGAGAGCCGGGCCGGCGGGTACGTCGCCGAGATCCGCCACAGCGAGCCGTTGGCACAGCTACGCGCGGATCTCGCGAACCTGCTCGGCCCTGATCTGTCGGCCGGCGACGTGGCCTTCCACCACTCGGCGTCCACCGCGTTCGCCGCGCTTGTCGACGCCTGGCCGCTGCCCGCCGGTGGCCGGATCGGTGTGGTGCCCGGCGAGTTCGGGTCCAACGCGATGGTGCTGGCCGCGCGGGCGGCCCGTGACGGCATCGACCTGATCGACCTGCCGGTGGACGGCTACGGGCGGATCGACCTCGATGCCCTGGACCGCCACGGCCCCGCCGGCCTTGACCTGGATCTGGTGACCTTCCCGCACGTGCCCTCCCAGCGCGGGATCGTCCAGCCGGCCGCCGAGGTCGCCGCGCGCGCCACCGCCGCGGGTGTCCCGCTCCTGCTGGACGTCGCGCAGTCCCTGGGGCACGTACCCACGGTCGGGCTGGGCGCGGCAGCCTATGTCGGGACGTCCCGCAAGTGGCTGTGCGGGCCGCGGGGGGTGGGCGTTCTCGCCATCTCGGAACAGATCATCGAACGGCTGGTCGCACCGGCCCGCTGCCTGCACACGGCGAGCTGGGACGGGCACGGACCGCCCGTCCCGCTGACCGGCATCGCCGCGCTGGGGATCGGCGAGTCTGCCGCGGCTGCCAGGGTGGGTCTCGCGCGCGCCGTGGGCGAGCTTGTCGATGCCGGGACGGCGGCGGTGTCGGGGCGGATCGCGGCGCTCGGGACGCTGGCACGGCGGCGGCTTGACGGGCTGGCCGGCTGGCGGGTGGGTGAGCCGCTGGCCGAGCCCAGCGGAATCGTCACGCTCGTCCCGCCGCCCGGGGTGGATCCGCACGCGGTCCGCGACCGCCTTTACGCCGAGGCTGGCATCCTGACCAGCGCTTTCGCAACCAGCCGCGCCCCCCGGGAGATGACCGGCCCGCTCCTGCGCGCAAGCCCGCACGTATACAGCGACCCAGCCGAGATCGAGGCCCTCGCGGACGCCCTGGACAGGTTCACGCGGACCCGCTGACAGCCACCGGCAACGCGTCGTGGAAGCTGAATGTCACGTTTGCTGAAATAGCAGGCGTTGTAGCCAGACCTGACCGGCTGAGGACGGCGTGACCATGCCAGCTGACGCACCGCCGCCTGCCCCGAAGGGCTTCGCCCTCCTGTCGCACGGCGCGGTCATGGTCCGGGCGGCCGTGCTGTTCCGTGTCCTCACTGGTGTGTTGGGCCTCGCGCAGGTCGCGATCTGGTGGTCGTGGACCTGGTCGCACCCGTGGACGCTCGCCGGCCCGCTCGCCGCGGCCGCCTGGGCCGTGCTCGTCGTGATCTTTCTCACCCGTCATGGCCTCGACCCGCGCGCCAGCTTGCTTGAGCTCGCCCTGGCCGGACCGCTGGCCTGCTTCGGCGCGCTGATGATCCCGCCCACGACGGTTGGGGACGCGGCCAACTGGGTCTACGTCACTGTCGGCGGAGCCACCGTGACGGCGGCGTGGTGCCTGCCGGTGCGGGCCGCGGTGCCGGCCGTCACGAGCGTCGCGGCGGCGTACTGGGCGGGTGCGGCCATGGTGGGGCCGTCCGGGCCGGCCCCGGGGGTGCCGGCCCGCTCCGTGGTGCTGCTCGCGGTCATCACGACAGCCTGGGCGCTTACCGTACGGACCGCCCGCGCCCATGCCGTCGATGCCGACGTCGACCTCGCCGCAGCAATACGCCGGTAC
>NZ_CAKJTR010000059.1:0-4865 GCF_917627355.1 Protofrankia sp. Cj3
TATTGCCGGGCGCTCTAAGTCGGGTTGTCCGGTCGAGGTGGCAGCCCCGCCGGGCTGCTGACCCGCGGGCGCCGGTGCGTCCATGAGCACCCTGTCCGGCGCGGACCGCCCTGTCCGGCGCGCTGGCGTTCCGGTTCCGTCTGCGGGATCGGGCGGGGTTAGGATTACCCCATCGCGTTGAGGGATGTATGGGTGATTTTGTGATGCTGTTCAGCGGGTGTCGGCATGTGGCGGCGTCCACCTCGTGATCATCAACGAGGCGCAGGTGGCCGAGGCGCTCCCCAGCTACGAGTTGGGCGCCAAGCTGGGCGCGGGCGCCTTCGGGCTGGTGTTAGCGGGCCGGCACCGCGACCTTGATCGCAATGTTGCGATCAAGGTGCTGTCCCCGGCGCAGGAGAACGCGCCAGGCGGTTTCAAAGCCGAGGCACGGATCCTCGCCGCGATGGATCATCCGCATGTCGTGCGGGTCTACGATTACGTCGAGGCCGACGAGCTGCATCTGATCGTCATGGAGCTGCTGGGTGGGGGGACGCTGACCCGTCGGCGGGCGGGCATCCCACCGGAGGGTGCCTGCGCGGTCGGTCTGGCGGTGGCCGCGGCGCTGACCTGCGCGCATGCCCAGGGGGTACTGCACCGCGACATCAAGCCCGACAACATTTTGTTCGACACCGGAGGCCTGCTCAAGGTCACCGACTTCGGGATCGCGAAGATTTTCGACGGGTCGGCGGCCACCGCGAGCATGCTCATCGGGACCCCGAAGTACATGGCGCCCGAACAGCTCGTCGGCGGTCGGCTGGGGCCGCCCACCGACCTGTATGCCCTCGGGGTGCTCCTGTACGAGCTGCTCGTCGGGACACCGCTGTTCGATCCGGCTCTGTCGTCGCATGCCCTGGGTTATCATCACCTTTACTCTCCGCCACCACCGTTAGTGGGTGTGCCCGCTCCGGTGGCCGAGGCTGTTCTGCGGGCGCTGGCCAAGGATCCGGCCGCTCGCCAGCCCTCCGCACACGCCTTCGCTCTTGATCTTGCTGCTGCCGCGGCCCGCGGTTACGGCCCTCGCTGGACCGCCCGTGCCGGAATCGGACTACGCCTCGCCGACGACGTCCGTGATGCCGCTGACCTTCTGGTTCAGCCCAGTCGGCAGATACCGGCGCCTATCCCCCGCCCGCCGGGTCCGCAGCCCGCCGTCCAGCCTTCGTCGCCATGGGTTGTGCAGCCGCCGCCGGCCGCGCCCGCGGTGCGCCCGTCGAACGCCGCATATCAGGCCGTTCCCGCGTATCCGCCAAGTCCCGGCCAGTCAAATCCCGGGTACCAGAGCCCGGGGCAGCCAAATCCCGGGTATCAGAGCCCCGGCCAGCCAAATCCCGGGTACCAGAGCCCGGGGCAGCAACAGAGCGCTGGCTATCAGGCCGGCGCAGGGCAGCAGGGCGTACCCGGCTATCAGGCGGGTCCTGGCTATCCGCCGAGCCCGGGGTACTACCCGGCCAGCCCGGCATATCCCGCCCCGCCAGGTTATGCCCAGAGACAATACGATGTATCAGCCCCATTCGGACGTGATCCGGTCACCGGCGAACCGTACTCGGATAAACAGAAGCTCGTCGCCGGCCTGCTGCAGATTTTCCTGGGTGTGTTCGGGGCCGGACGCTGGTACCTGGGCGACACCGCCATCGCACTCGCCCAGTTGTTCACCTGCGGTGGTTTCGGGGTCTGGGCGTTGATCGACGGGGTCCTGATGCTCACCGGCAATGTTCGCGATGTACAGGGCCGGCCACTTCGTGATTGATCAGGGCCGCTCGGTCGTGGGAACGAGCCGTACCCGCCTGCTGCTTGGCGCGGCCGCGGGCGCGCTGGGCGTGGGTTACCTTGCCGTCGTCGACCCACACGATGCGGCCGCGGTCATGCCGGTGTGCCCGGCGAAGTTTGTCACCGGGCTTGACTGCCCGGCGTGCGGCGGGCTTCGGCTGGTTCACGATCTGTTGCACGGTCGGTTGCGGGCCGCGGTTCACGACAATCTCTTCGTGCTGCTCTGTAGCCCTGTTCTGGTCCACCTGGGCTGGCGGCGGGCACGGGCGGCCTGGCTGGGTGAGCAGGCACCTGTTCCCAGAGCGCTTGCGCACGGGCTGGCCGCTGGCGCGCTTGTCTGGATGGTCGTGCGGAACCTGCCCGGCTGGCCCCTGGCACCGGCGTCTGCCTGTTCGGCGCTGTGAGCGTCCTGGACCGTGGCCTGACCACGGTGGGTTGGCCTTGGCATGGAAGCCACCTCTACGGGCGGCGCGTCGTGCCGCCGAGGCTGCACCCGACGAACCTGGCTGCTCAAGCGGGTCAAGGCCTGTAGTCGATCAACGTGAATGATCGGATGTAGCGCTCAAATCCGCTCAAATCTGAAAACGAGCTCCTGCCCGTCCCGCATGGCCAGCCGCAGCCGTGCGCCACCCGGCACGTAGGTCTCCAGCACCCTGATCAGCTCGTCCGTATCGACCCCGACGCTTACGCGCAGGTCAACACTTTTGGTGATCTTACTTATGAGAACGCGCGCACCGCGCGTATCCTCCTGCCCGTTCACCCGCACTGTCCCGATTCGTCTCCCGCTGAATGGTCCGCGTGCCTGCTCTTCATGCCTCCAGCCGGGGCGGACGAAGGCGCGCGAACACGGCCGGAACTACTCGGTAGTCGGCGAGCCGGTACGCCTGGGCGTGTGCCTCGGCCGCACGTGCCGTCGGAAAGATCAGTAACGCACTGTCCGGGCGCCCGTCCGGGCCAAGCTCGACGATCACACAGGGGACGGACTGGTCGAGCCGCGGGAACCGGGGCTCATCGGACTGCCGGTGGAGCCGGGCGGACGCGACCGGCCGGCGGGTGTAGGTCTTTGGTGGTACCACGACATCTCCCATGTGCGTATCGGCTGGGTGGTCGGCTGGTTATCGTGCTGACGCGACACATTTCATGACGCTGCGCGACAGGTGGCTAGCTGTGATCGCGTGAGACGCTGTTGACGCATCCGTCACGCACGCCTCACGCACGTGTCGTTACGCTGGGCAGGAGAGGGTACGGGTGGACGATCAGGCTGCGGTTGCGCATCTTGCGGGGCGTATCCGCGCGTTACGCCTTCGAAGCGGGCATGCAGAGTCTGGCCGAGCTCGCTCGGCGTACCAACCTGGACCGGGCTGGGATCAGTCGGGCCGAAGCTGGCCGGTTTCTGCCGTCCGATGTGGTTGTGGAGGCCATCGACACCGCGGTGGGTGCCGGTGGAGAGCTGGTGCAGCTCCGCGCGCGGATCCACCGGGCGCGGCACGGAATCGGCGAACCTGACGGCGGGGAGGTGAGTTCCACGGACAGGCGGGAGGTCTTCGAGCTGACGGCGGCCGGCATCCTCGCGGCGGATGCCTACCGGCAGTGGTCAGCCACCGGCCCGGACCCGCTGACGGTCGCCGAAATCGAGGACAAGGTCGACCAGCACGCGGCCGTGTTCACCACCACGGCGCATGACGCGCTCGCCCCGAAGGTGTTCGACACCTGGCGGCAGGCGGAGGGCAGGCTTCGGGATGCAACCCGCTTGCGGGCGCACCGGCGCCTCACCGTGGCCGCGGGCTTCTGCGCCTACATGCTGTGCCGGCTGGCGTTCAACATGGGGGATACGATCACGTCACGGCGGTTCCTCACCCTCGCCGAGAACCATGCCGAGGATGCCGAGGAACCAGTGCTGGCCGCGTCCGTCGCCGGGATGGCGTCCACGATGGCGTTCTACGGCGGCCGGTACGAGGATGCCGTCCGGGTCGCGGCGGAGGCTGCCCAGCGATTCCCCCACCCGTACACCGCGGCACGACTTGCCGCCTACGAAGCCCGCGCGCGGGCCGCGACCGACGATGCCCGGTCCGCGCGGGATGCGCTGTACCGGATGCGTCAGACGGTAGTCGATTTACCGGCGCGCCCCGGGATGTCCTCGTTCGGGCCAGCGGCGGCCGGCATGTTCGCCGGCGGAGTACTCGCCCGCATGGGTGCGGGCGACGAAGCCGAACCGATGGCCCGCGCCGCGGTGGCGCTGTACGACTCCGGCCACGGTGGCTTCGAGGAACGGGGACATGCACTGCTTGCGCTAGCCGCGGCGCTGCTGACGCGGGAGAGTCCTGAACCAGAAGAGGCGGCGGTCCGCACCTTGGCCGTGGTGGCGCTACTGGACGGCTGCTTGACATCGACCGTGGCCGCGAACCTGCGCCGTACCATGACCCAGTTACACCCCTATCGGGAGCTCGCTCCGGTCCGTGATTTAGAGGACGCTCTGTCCGCCCGTTCCCATCTCGTACTGACCGCCGGGAGCGCCCCGTGACCCTCATCCTCGGACCGCCGTCTGCTACCCGGCAGATCCCCACGGTGCTCACCGAACGGCTGGTCCTACGGGACTGGCGGGCCGAGGACATCGGCCCGTACTCGCGGATGACTCAGGATCCGGATATGAGCCGCTATACCGGCGGCGGGCCGATGGACGAAGAGGCGGTGTGGCGCCATGCCGCTTTCCAGCTTGGCCACTGGGCGTTGCGCGGCTTCGGGATGTGGATCATCCGAGATCGGCTGTCCGGAGAGTTCGTTGGCCGCGCCGGGCTGTATGAAGAGATGGGCTGGCCGGGTGTCGAGGTGGCCTGGACGGTGCGGCGTGACCGGTGGGGGCAGGGCCTGGCACCCGAAGCTGGCATGGCGGCGCTCGAGTTCGCGTTCGTCCACGTCGGTGTCGAGCGGGTCATCTCGATCTGCCACCCGGACAACATCCAGAGCCGCCGAGTAATGGAAAAGATCGGATTGATCCTGGATGGCGGCTGGTCCCTTCACGGTCGGCCGAGCGTCGTTTACGCCATCACCCGGCAGACGTGGGA
>NZ_CAKJTR010000059.1:5469-12801 GCF_917627355.1 Protofrankia sp. Cj3
CAGGCGCAGGCGGTCTGCCGTCGCTCATGATCCCCCATGTGCGTATCGGCTAGGTGGTCAGCTGGTTATCGTGCTGACACGGTACATTTCATGACGGTGCGTGACGGGTGGCTAGTTGTGATCGCGTGAGACGCCGTTGACGCACGCCTCACGCCTCACGCCTCACGCATGCCTCACGCACGTGTCGTCATGCTGGGCAGGAGGGGCACGGGTGGACGATCAGGCTGCGGTCGCGCATCTTGCGGGGCGTATCCGCGCGTTACGCCTCGAAGCGGGCATGCACAGTCTGGCCGAGCTCGCTCGGCGTACCAACCTGGACCGGGCTGGGATCAGTCGGGCCGAAGCTGGCCGGTTTCTGCCGTCCGATGTGGTTGTGGAGGCTATCGACACCGCGGTGGGTGCCGGTGGAGAGTTGGTGCAGCTCCGTGCGCGGATCTACCGGGCGCGACACGGCATCGGCGAACCGCAGGAGGTGAGTTCCACGGACCGGCGGCAGATGTTGGGGGCAGGCGCGTTCACCATGCTGTCCGCGCTTGCTGCGGACACCTCCCGGGAGATCGCGCGCGGCGACCCTGATCCGCTGACGCTCGTGGACATTGATGACGACATCGACCGCATCGCCGCGGTCTACGCCGTCACCCCGCACGCCGTGCTTCTTCCCCAGGTTGAACGGCGCTGGCTTCAGGTTGACGCCGCGCTGAAGGGCCGGAGCAGCCTGGCCGTACATCGCCAGTTGAGTCTGGCGGCCGGAAGGCTGTCCTACTTCGCTTCCCGGCTAGCGTTCAACTTCGGTGACTTCGCCATGGCTCGGCATCTCGCCGTGCTCGCCGGACAGTACGCCGAGCAGACGCAGGACACGGTGTTGCTCGCGTCGGTTGCCGGGATGCACTCGTCGATCGCCTACTACCGGAAGCGGTATGAGGCGGCCGTGGCTGTCTTCGACGGGTGCCCGTCTGATCCGCCGTACCTGCGTGCCCGGAACGCAGCGTACCGGGCACGCGCCCACGGACGCCTCGGCAACGCGGCGGCGGCCCGGGCCGAACTGGCGCTGATGCACCGCTCCCTGGCTGATGGACCGCAGCGGCTGGGGGACCTCCCGCTCGGGGAGGCGGCTGCGGGCATGTTCACGGCCGGCACTCTCGCGTCGATCGGGCACGGCCAGGAGGCGGAGCCATGGGCGCGGCAGTCCGTAGCCGCGCATGAAGCCGCCGGGCCGCGAGCGAACCGGGAGGAGTGGGGACATGCTCTGCTCACCCTGTCCGCAGCGTTGATCTCCCGGGAACGCCCAGAGCCGGAAGAGGCTGCCCGGGTCGGTATCCAGGTCCTGGACGTCGTCGATGGCCATCCCACCCACACCGTGACCCACCGCGCCGGGGAGATGCTGACCATGCTGGCCGACCATCGCGCGCTACCTGCGGTCAGAGACTTCCGTGACCGGCTCGCTGCCGCACCACGGGCGGAGCTGACGGCGTGAGCGGCCCGCTCGGCAAGCCGACCGTCATCGTCGTACCCACCGTGGTCACCGACCGGCTGATCCTGCGCTGCTGGCGGGCGGATGATATCGACCCGTACGCGGCGATGAACGCCGACGAGGAGACTATGCGCCACCTCAACGGCACCTTCGACCGGGACGCTACAGAGCGGCTGATCAGCCATCTGATCGGTATGTGGGTGCTGCTCGGCCATGGCATGTGGGCCATCGAGGATAAGGGCACCGGCGAATTCCTCGGTCGGGCCGGGCTCTACTTCGGTCCAGGATGGCCCGGGGTCGAGGTCGCCGTGTCGATCCGCCGGGACCGCTGGGGGGAAGGACTCGGTATGGAAGCATGCCGTGCCGCGATCGCCTGGGGGTTCGCCACCCTTGCCGTGGGCGAGATCGTCACCTTCACGAACCGGGACAACGCCGGGATGAACGCGATCGCCCGGAAGCTCGGGATGACCTTCCAAGGTGAGGCGTCCGCCATCGGCCCATGGCGGGACAACAACGTCTACGCCATCACCCGGCAGACGTGGGAGGCCCGTACCAGCGGGTGAGGTCCGCAGGCGCTGGCGGTCTGGCGGGGTCCTGGGCTGGGGGTCGAAAACCCGTCTACGTGTTCTTGGCGAAGACCAGGCGCAGCCCGATAAGGGTGAGATGCGGTTCGTGATACGCCAGCGTCTCGCTTTCAGCAATGATCAACGAGGCGAGCCCGCCGGTCGCGATAACCACGGGCGCTGTGTCCAGCTCGTTGATGATGCGCCGTACCAGGCCGTCCACCTGCCCGACCACACCATAGATCATTCCTGACTGCAGCGCCTCCACCGTACTTTTCCCGATCACTGACCGCGGCGGTGTGAGCTCGACCTTCCGTAGCTGCGCGGCCCGCGACGCAAGCGCGTCAAGGGCGATCTCGATGCCGGGAGCGAGGGCGCCACCGAGGAACTCACCCCGGCTGGAGACGACATCCAGATTCGTGGACGTCCCGAAGTCGACAACGATCGCCGGCCCCCCGTACAGGTGGTGTGCGGCGAGGGTGTTCATGATGCGGTCGGCGCCGGCTTCCTTGGGGTTGTCGATGAGGATCGGCACTCCGGTGCGGGTGCCGGGCTCTACCACGACCGCGGGGATCCCGTCAAACGTCCGTACCAGCATGCGGCGGATCTCTCGTAACGCCGCCGGCACCGTGGAGCAGACCGATACCCCGTTGACGTTGTAGCCCCGCAGCAGCCCGCGGAACAGCAGTGACAGTTCGTCCGCCGTGGCGTGCGGGTCGGTACGTATCCGCCAGGAATCGATGAGCTCGTCGTTGTCGAAGACGCCTAGAACGGTGTTGGTGTTGCCGATGTCGATCGCGAGCAGCATCAGTCCGTCTCCGTCTCCGTGGCGCGACCGGGCTGGCCACCAGAATCCGGGCTCGGTTCAAGACTCAGATCGAGACCGAGATCCAGCGCGGGTGCGGAGTGGGTCAGCGCGCCCACCGCCAGGAAGTCGACACCGGTCTCGGCGACCGCCCGCGCGACCCGTAGCGTCAGCCCTCCGCTGGCCTCCACCCGCACCCCGGCTGGGTGCGCGATCGCGACCGATTCACGTAACTCCTCCGGGGCCATGTTGTCGCAGAGAATCAGATCCGCACCAGCTGCCACAGCCTCGATTACCTGGGCCGGTGTGTCGCATTCCACCTCGATCGGCAGACCGGGGAAACGGGTGCGCACGGCGGTGAAGGCCGCCAGCACTCCGCCCGCGGCGATCAGATGGTTGTCCTTCACGAGCGCGGCGTCCGCCAGCGACATCCGGTGGTTGACCCCGCCGCCGCAACGTACCGCGTACTTCTCCAGAGCACGTAGCCCTGGCAGGGTCTTGCGGGTGTCGCGGATCAATGCGCCGGTGCCGTTGACCGCGTCTACCCAGCGGCGGGTCGCGGTCGCGATCCCGGACAGGTGACATATCAGGTTCAGCGCGCTGCGCTCCGCGGTGAGCAGCGCGAGTACCGGGCCGGCCACGGTCAGGACGGTGTCACCGGGGTTCACCCGGTCGCCGTCCGAAAAAATGATCTTTGTGTTCAGCTCCCCGACAGGCTCGGCGACAGACCGCGGCGCCTGCTCGGCATCAGCCGTGTCATACCGTAGCCCGTACTCTTCGGCCAGAACCAGCTCGAACACCGCGGCCGCCACTGAGAGGCCGGCGACGATCCCGGGCGCACGTGAGACGATCGCGGCCCGGCCGTGCAGCCCCGGCGTCACGGTCGCGACCGACGTCGCGTCCACCGGTCCCGCCGGGCCGTCGGCAAGATCTTCAACAAGGGCCCGGCGGACGAGCCCGATGACCGCTTCCGGGTCGAGACCGGCGGCTAGCAGCCCGCCCCGGGTTGCCGCTGACAGTGGTGACACGCTCGGCGACGGCTCGCCGCCGGCCGGCGTGGGCAGCGACGCTGGGGGTGGCAGCGGCGGTGATGGCGGCATCAGGCGGCGTCCGACGCCCGCCCCGTGGCGGCGCTCGCGTCCGGGACGCGCGGGCCACCCGCGGCGTTTGACATATCCGAAATATCCAACGCCTCGTATGTCACTGATAGCTCACCCTCCGCATCCAGGCGGGTGAGGATGTGGCCACGCCACGCACCATCATCGGTGTCGGGGAAATCCTCCCGCCAGTGGGAGCCTCGCGTCTCGTGACGCATCGCCGCGGCAGCGACCAGCACGGTGGCGACCGTCCGCAGATTCGTCGTCTCCCAGGCGTCCGGCCCGGCTGTGACCGTGTTCCCGCCAGCCCGTGGCATCCCGAGGGCGGTGAGCGTTCTGGCGCTCCTGCGCAGGCTGTCCGCGCTGCGCAGCACCCCCGCGCCGTCGGCCATCGCCCGGGCCAGGCTGGCGCGGGTTGCGGGGCCGGTAAGCCCGGCCGAGCCGCGTCCCACCACCGGGTCCTCGGGCCGCGCCGGTGCCGGCAGCCCCCGGGCGAGGTCGGTGGCGATCCGGGCGGCGAAAACCAGCCCTTCCAGCAGGCTGTTGGAGGCCAGCCGGTTCGCGCCGTGCACGCCTGTGCACGCGACCTCGCCGCAGGCATAGAGACCGGGGACGCTGGTGCGGCCCCAACTGTCCGTCCGGACACCACCGCTGGCATAGTGCGCGGCCGGAGCGACCGGAATCGGGGCGCTGACCGGGTCCACCCCGGCGGCCCGGCAGCGGGCGGTGATCGTCGGGAAGCGGCGCAGCAGCGTGGAGCCGCCCAGCCCGCGGGCGTCCAGGTAGAGATGATCGACGCCCTGGGCCGCCATGACGCGCGACATCTGTTTCGCCACGACGTCGCGTGGGGCGAGATCCATCAGCGGGTGGACACCTGCCATGACAGCGGTGCCGGCGGCGTCCACCAGCCGGGCGCCCTCGCCCCGCATGGCCTCGCTGACCAGGGGCTGCTGGCCGGGCACGAGGTCGCCTCGGTTGTGGGCCGTACCGGCGGCGCCGGGTCCGGCCAGCCACAGCGCGGTCGGGTGAAACTGGACGAACTCCAGGTCGGTGACGATTGCCCCGGCCCGCAGGGCCAGCGCCACGCCGTCCCCCGTCGAGACCGGCGGATTCGTGGTCGAAGCGAATACCTGTCCCATCCCGCCGGTCGCGAGGATCACCGCGCGGGCGGTTACGGCGCCCACGCCGTCTGCCGTCCCCTCACCGAGGACGTGCAGGGTCACTCCGGCGGCGTTGCCGTCCGCGTCCAACAGCAGGTCGAGGACGAGCGCGTGTTCGATCACCTCGACACCCGGGTCCGCGCGCAGCGCCGCGATCAGTGCCCGCTCGACCTCCAGGCCGGTGGCGTCCCCGCCGGCGTGCACAACTCGGTTGCGCAGGTGGCCGCCTTCCCGGGTCAACGCGAACCCACCGGTGGAGCTGTCGCGGTCGAACGCGGCACCGAGGTCGGCGAGCTCCCGAACCCGGGCCGGGCCTTCGGTGACCAGGATCCGGACGGCATCGACGTCACACAGCCCGACTCCGGCGACCAGGGTGTCAGTCAGGTGATCGTCGGGGGAGTCCTCCGGAGCGAGCGCCGCGGCAATGCCGCCCTGTGCCCACCTGGTCGAGCCCTCGTCGAGGCGCGCCTTGGTGACCAGTAGCACCCGACCGCCGGGCACGGCCGTGCGGGCGTGCAGCACGGCGGTCAGCCCGGCGATCCCGGACCCGATCACGACGATGTCGGTTTCGCGGGTCCACCCCGGCCGGGGCGCGCCGAGCCGGCATGGCAGGACCGTCACGTACGGATCCGGTGGTTGGCCGATGCCTGGCCGGCTGACGCCAGCCGTCCCGCCGGCTGGATCGCGGCGCTCTGGGCGGCGTGCTGGCCGACGATGTCCCCGCGCAGGCTCGACGGGTCGTCCGGGATTGCCTGCGCCGGGTCGTCCCCGTGGGCGACGACCCGGTTGGCGGCATCCACGAAGAGCACCCGTGGAGCGAACCGGCGGGCGTCCGTATCGGTCATGACCGCGTACGACAATATGATCACCAGATCGCCGGGATGGACGAGCCTGGCCGCGGCGCCGTTGATCCCGATGACCCCGCTGCCCCGCGGGCCGGCGATCGCATAGGTCTCCAGCCGGGCACCGTTGTCGATGTCAACGATTGTGACCTGCTCGCCGGGGAGCAGATCCGCATCCTCCAGCAGGCCGGCATCAATCGTTACCGAGCCAACATAGTGCAGGTCGGCCTGAGTGACCGTGGCTCGATGGATCTTTGATTTGAGCATGGTCCGGAACACGGTCAGCCGGCCTCCTCGGGCAGCGTGAGCTCAATGTTGTCGATCAGTCGGGTGGTGCCGACACGAGCCGCCACCAGCAGCAGCGCCTGGCCGGTGCGTACCGGTGTCAGGTCGTCGGGACTGGCGAGAGTGAGGTAGTCAACGTCAATGCCGGGTTCGGACGCAAGGACGTTCCCGGCGGCCTCGAGCACCACGTCAGCGCCTTCGTCCGCGACGCTCACCCCCACGGCCAGCGCCCGCGACAGCGCGAGTGCGGCCTGGTGCTGATGGGTCGTCAGGTAGGCGTTGCGGCTGGACAGGGCCAGCCCATCCGGTGCCCGGACGGTTGACACCCCGACGACTTCGGTCGGGAAGGCGAGGTCTCGCACCATACGGCGGACAAGGACGAGCTGCTGGGCGTCCTTCTTGCCGAAGAAGGCCAGCTGCGGGCGGGTGAGGTGCAGCAGTGTCGCGACGATTGTGAGAACACCGTCGAAATGACCGGGACGGCTCGCGCCTTCCAGCAGATCGCCGAGTGGGCCGGCGCAGACCCGGACCGCCGGTGGGGCCTCGTGCACGATCGCCGGCGCGAAGATTATGTCCACTCCCTCGCGGGCGCATATTTCCAGGTCGGCGTCGAGCGTCCGGGGGTAGCGCGAGAGATCCTCCCGCGGGCCGAACTGGAGCGGGTTGACAAAGATCGTTACGATCAGTTGATCGGCGCGTGCGCGAGCGGCCCGGATCAGTTCGCTGTGCCCGGCGTGCAATGCCCCCATCGTCATTACGACCGCACGCGTTTGGTTGGGCACTAAAGGTAATGAATGCAGCAGTCCCTCAAGATCTGCTCGGCTGTGTGCCAGCGCGGGCTCTCCGCCGCCGGAGGGTCGGGGGCGCGCCGAAGTCGTGGTTCCAGCTTTGGCCATCAGTGTCGTTCCAGTCCTCGTGGGGGTACCGGACGTCGGCGGTCAGCGTAACGCGCCCGCAATCGCCCGCGCTCAACTGTTGCCCACCGCACATCGCACTCATGTCCATCTTCATGCCGGGGCGAACAGAAAGAGCTTCTATAAGAAGATCAACTAATGGCGACGGCAGTGGCCCGGCCTTGGCTTGTCCCGGCCTGACGGACATCCGCCCGC
>NZ_CAKJTR010000059.1:13239-14406 GCF_917627355.1 Protofrankia sp. Cj3
CGAGCATCCGGCGTGACCACGCGGCCGAACCCACCGGCACCGGACCACCGCGCGTCAGCCTATGCCGCGGCGATGTAGTCGGCGAAGGACATACCTGTCAGGCGTTCGTACGCCTCCACATAACGGGCGCGGGTGGCCTCGACGATCTGGTCGGGAAGTTCGGGGCCGGGCGCGGAGCGGTCCCAGCCACTGGAGATCAGATAGTCACGGACGAACTGCTTGTCGAAGGACGGCTGGGGGCGGCCGGGCTGCCACTTGTCGACCGGCCAGAATCTGGACGAGTCCGGGGTCAGCACCTCGTCGGCCAGCCGTAGCACGTTGTCGGTGTCATGACCGAACTCGAACTTGGTATCGGCGAGAATGATGCCGCGCTCGGCAGCGAGGCCGGTGGCGCGTTCGAAGATTGCCAACGTGAGTCTCTCCACCTCGGCGGCGAGCTGGGTGCCGACGCGGGCGGCCGCGTCCGCCCGGCTGATGTTCTCGTCGTGCTCGCCGACCGGGGCTTTCGTCGACGGTGTGTAGATCGGTGCCGGCAGCCTGCTGCCGTCGAGGAGCGCGGCCGGCAGGGCGTGGCCGCTGACCGCGCCGGTGCGCTGGTAGTCGTTGAGTCCGCTGCCGGTCAGGTATCCGCGGGCCACGCACTCGATCGGCACCATGGACAGCCGCCGGCACAGCATCGACCGGCCGCGTAGCTGTTCGGCATAGGGCGACAGCTCATCGGGGTACTCGTCCACGTTCGCGCTGATCACATGGGACGGCACGATGTCGGCGAGCTGGTCGAACCACCATAGGGACAGCCCGGTGAGAACGGCGCCCTTGTCGGGGATGTCAGTCGGCAGCACGACGTCGAAGGCGGAGATCCGGTCGCTGGCGACAAGCAGGACCGCATCGTCGCCGACAGCGAATATTTCCCGTACCTTGCCGGATCCGAGGTGGGTGAGCCCGGCGAACTCCTCGTGCGTCAGCGGCATACCCAGACCGTATCGAGCCCCGCCGGTCGTATCGAGCGCCGGTAGGCAATCGCGGGCAGCGGGCAGCGGGCAGCCGGCAGCGGGCGGCACAGGTGGTACGGGTGGCGGCGGTGCGGCCAGGCCGCGGCGTGCTCCGATGCACATGTCCCGACGTGCGGATTCGCTGTCCGCGTCCGACGATGTAACGGTAAGAGCG
>NZ_CAKJTR010000059.1:14667-17563 GCF_917627355.1 Protofrankia sp. Cj3
GTCAACGACCTTGGCGGGCCAGACACGGGCTGGGTAAGGCCAGCCGGCGCCGCTGGCTCCCGGGCGTTGTCGTAAGGGGGATCGTGACGGAGCGACAATCGCCGCTGCCATCCGCGGACGCCCACACCGAGGTGGCTGGGCCGGCTGTCGCTGCCGGGGTGTCGGCGTGGCGTCGGGGTGTCGTCCGGTGGCTGATCCTGCCGACCGGCGACCCCGCAAACGCCATCTACGGGACGATTCTCGTCGCGGCCGTCGTCGCGGCCGAGGATCCGCAGCAGACCCAGAGCTACGAGATCGCGCTGACGGTCGCCGTGACCGTCGTTGTCTTCTGGCTCGCGCACGGCTACGCGCGCGTCATCAGCAGCCGGCTCAGTACGGGCGCGGGACTGTCGCTGGGTGAGGTCCGCGCGGCACTGGCTGAGCACTGGCCGATCGTGCAGGCGGCCGTGCCGCCGATGGCGGTGCTGGCCATCGCCGCCGGGGAGGGTGCCACGGTGGAGGGCGCCCAGCAGGCGGCCTTGTGGACGTCGGTGGTCCTGCTCGGGATCTGGAGCACGGTGGCCGGCCGGGCCTCTCAGCTGGTTGGCTGGCGCCTGGTGTGCTATGCGGGCAGCAGCGCGGTGCTCGGTTTCCTAATGATCATCTTGGAGGTCCTCATCCACTGACTGACCGTACGAATCCTGACCATGCGGACCTTGAAAGATCCGGTTGCTCAGAGATCCGGCGGCGGGGATCCGGCGCTGGGGATCCGGGCCCGGAGTGGGGCACGATGGCCTGTATGGCGACCGAGTATGTGATCCCTGACGTCCTGGCGACCCGCTATGCCTCGGCTGAGCTGACCGACCTGTGGTCACCGGCGAACAAGGTTGTCCAGGAACGCAGGTTGTGGCTGGCGGTGTTGCGCGCCCAGCGGGACCTGGGCCTCGACGTCCCCGCGGGGGTGATCGAAGACTATGAGCGGGTGCTCCCCGAGGTCGATCTCGATTCGATCGCGCGGCGGGAGCGGATCCGCCGGCATGACGTCAAGGCCCGGATCGAGGAGTTCAACGCTCTTGCCGGCCATGAGCACATACACAAGGGCATGACATCGCGGGATCTTACCGAGAACGTCGAACAGCTCCAGGTACGCGGCTCGTTGTTGGTGATCCAGAGACGCATGGTCGCGGCGCTGGCCCGCCTCGGGCGCTTGGCCGCCGAATACGACACACTGGTGCTGACCGGCCGCAGCCACAACGTCCCCGCGCAGGCCACCACGCTCGGCAAACGCTTCGCGTCGGCCGGGCAGGAGCTGCTCGTCGCCTTCGAGCGGGTCGAGGAGCTGCTCGCCCGCTATCCGCTGCGTGGGATGAAGGGCCCGGTCGGGACCGGGCAGGACATGCTCGACCTGCTTGCCGCGGATCCGGCGAAACTTGCCGAGCTGGAGCGGCGGATCGCGGATTTCCTCGGCTTCGGACGGGTGCTGGTCAACGTCGGGCAGGTCTACCCGCGGTCGCTCGACTTCGACGTCCTCAGCGCGTTGGCGCAGGCGGTGGCGGCGCCAGCGAGTCTCGCGGTGACCATCCGGCTGATGGCCGGCCATGAACTGGTTACCGAGGGTTTCGCCGCCGGCCAGGTGGGCTCGTCGGCGATGCCGCACAAGATGAACACGCGTTCGTGCGAGCGAGTCAGTGGCCTGGCTGTGGTGCTGCGCGGGTTCACGGCCATGACCGGTGAGCTTGCCGGGAACCAGTGGAACGAGGGGGATGTGTCCTGTTCGGTCGTGCGCAGGGTGGCTCTTCCAGGCGCCTTCTTCGCCGCGGACGGGCTCTACGAGACGTTCCTCACCGTCCTCGACGACTTCGGGGCCTACCCGGCGGTGATCGCCCGGGAGCTGGACCGCAACCTGCCGTTCCTAGCCACGACCAAGGTCCTGATGGCGGCGGTGCGCCGTGGGGCCGGGCGGGAGACCGCCCACGAGGTCATCCGTGAGCATGCGGTCGCGGTCGCCCTCGCGATGCGGGAGAAGGGAGCTGACCACAACGATCTGATGAAGCGGCTCGCCAGCGACGAGCGGCTGGGGCTGGATGCCGCCGAGCTGTCGTCGGTGCTGGCCGAGCCGCTTGCCTTCACGGGCGCGGCCCAGGCGCAGGTCGCGGACTTCCATACCCGTGTTGACGACGTAGTACGTCGCTACCCCGACGCCGCGGGGTACTTTCCCGCGCCCATCCTGTGACCCGTCCCAGCGGGCTGTTCGGTGCTGTTCAGCGGGGCTGAACAGCGGCTGTCCAGTGTTGATCAGTGTTGATCAGTCCGGTTGCCCGCCATGCGGTCAGCTGCTGGGGGGCAGCATCTCCGCGAGGCCCGCGGCGGCGGCCTTCTCGAAGTCGTCCTTGAACGCGGTGAGCAGGAGGTGTAGGTCCGGGTCGCTCAGCGCGAGGATCTGGGCAGCCAGCACGGCCGCGTTCGTGGAGTTGTTCAGCCCGACCGTGGCAACGGGGACGCCGGGCGGCATCTGCGCAATGGCGAGCAGGGCGTCCATACCGTCCAGCGCCCCACCCGAGATCGGGACGCCGATCACGGGCAGCGTCGTGAGCGCGGCGACCGCGCCGGGCAGGGCGGCGGCGAGGCCGGCACCGGCGATGGCGACCGCGATCCCGCGGGTCCGCAGCTCACCCACGTACCGGGCGAGGGCGTGGGGGGCGCGATGAGCTGACAGGGAGACCTGCTCGTAGGGGACTCCGAAACGTTCTAGCGTCGCGCCTGCCTTGCTCATCGTCTGCGCGTCGGAGGGAGAGCCATACACGATGGCCACCTTGGGCGGCAACGCGGTGGAGATGGTCTGGTCGGCCATGTTCATACCTGCTCGTTCACTCACTTTCTCGGTGTGCCCCTACCCGTAGCCAACTGGGCCAAAGGG
>NZ_CAKJTR010000059.1:18015-22840 GCF_917627355.1 Protofrankia sp. Cj3
ATGATGTGGGTCGCACGGCCGGAGGCCCGGAGTAGCCCAACCGGCCCGGGTCCCCGATGTCGGTCCGGTAGTGTGCGCCGGCCAGGGAGATGCGGCTGACGGCTTCGTAGGCTGATCCTCTCGCGGCCTCCAGATGCGAGCCGATCGCGGTGACGCACAGCACGCGCCCGCCGGACGACACGATTCTGCCATCGGTGTCCCGGCGGGTTCCGGCATGCAGGATGTCCACGCCGGTGAGGGCACTGGCGGCGGCAAGACCACTGATCGGATCACCGACTCTCGGCGCCCGCGGATAGCCGGCCGCCGCGACGACGACCGTGACCGCGGCGCCGGACCGCCACACCGGTGCCTGCTGCCCGGTCAGGACGCCGGTCAGTGGGCTGGACAGCAGGGCCAGGATCGCCTGTATCTCGGGGTCCCCGAACCTGACGTTGAACTCGATCACCCGTACACCGCGGGAGGTCAGGGCGAGACCGGCGTAGAGAAGGCCGTGGAAGGGGGTGCCGCGGCGCGCCATCTCGTCCACGGTGGGCTGGATAACCGTCTGGACGACCTGGGTGGACAAGCCGTGCGGTACCCACGGAAGCGGCGCATATGCGCCCATCCCGCCGGTGTTCGGTCCGGCGTCGCCGTCCCCGACCCGCTTGTGGTCCTGGGCGGGCAGCAGGGGAATGACGGCTCCGGCTTCGGTCACGATCGCGAACAGGGAGACCTCTGGTCCGTCCAGATACTCCTCGATCACGACCCGGTCGCCCGGATTGCGCAGGCAGGCGTGCACCGCGCGGACCGCGGCCTGCCGGTCAGCGGTGACGGTGACGCCCTTGCCCGCGGCGAGACCGTCGTACTTGACGACGTATGGCGGGCCGAACTCGTCGAGATCGGCGAGGGCTGGCTCGACCTCGGTGTGATCACGTGATGATGCGGTGGGAACGCCGGCCGCGCGCATCACGTTCTTGGCGAAGGCTTTGCTGCCCTCCAGCCGCGCGGCCGCGGCGGTCGGCCCGAAGCAGCGTTGGCCGCTGGCCCGCAGCTTGTCGGCCGCGCCGGCAACCAGGGGGATCTCCGGGCCGATGATGGTCAGCTCCGCCTGGACGGCTTCGGCCAGGTCGGCCACTGCGTCCGGGTCCGTGACATCGAGCGGATGCGGTTGTGCCAGCTCGGCGGTGCCGGCGTTACCGGGGGCGCAGACCAACGAGCCCACCGCCGGGTCACGCGCCAGCGCTCGGCACAGCGCGTGTTCCCGGCCGCCCGAACCGACGACGAGGATCTTCACCTCGCCACCCGTGCCGGCCTGGTCTGCCGGCGGCGGGCTGCCAGCGCGCAGCGTCCGGACTCGTCTCCGGTCACGGCGCCCGCGTCGCGGTCGTCGCGGTCGGTGGGGGAGGGCACGCGGTACAGGGTAGCGCCCGTGCCGACCGCGCTATCCGGACTTGCGGGCGAAGCTGGCGGTTGCGGAGCTGGCGGTTACGGAGCTGGCGCTTACAGGCTGATGCCGGCATTCCAGAGCAGGTGCGCCATGGCGTAGACGAGCTGGTGCGCGCAGCGCCGGGCGTCGACTTCCGCCATGGCCCCGATGACCGTGTGGAGGTCCACCGGCCACACCCGGACCTCGCGACCGAGGACGGCCCGTGGCCCGGGATCCTCGCGGCTTTCGAAGGTCCGCCCGGCGGAGTCCACGAACAGGTGCAGGGATCGGCCGGTATACGGGAAACTCTGATTGCGCCAGTGGAGTATCGGCCAGGCTCGTGGCTGGGCGCGCCGCCCGCGTCGAGGCGTCCCGTCGGCGGGTGGATCCGGTTCCTGGTCCGCGATCACTCGGATCGCGAAGGTCGGGGCAAGCTCCTCGGCCGCGCAGATGGCGAGGAACTCGGCAATCTGCGCGACCGCGTAGTTGGCGATGGCGTCCGCGCGTTCCTTGCGCTGCTCCTCGACCTGCTTGGCGCTGCGCACCGCATGGCTGCCGCGGTTGAGCACCTCGGGCAGCGTGGCGGGAAGCAGGTCGCCGATGGGCGAGAAGCCGACTGGCCAGGCCCGTATACCGACAACCGGGCTCGCTGCCTGCGACTGGCGAACGAGATTGGTGCGCAGTGCCGGTGTCCAGTGAACCGTGAGCGGACCGACCAGGCTGTCGGGCCGGGGGTCGGCTGACGCGGCCGCGACGGGTGGCGAGCTGTCCGGTGAGCCGTCCCCGTCGGGTTGCCGCAGCGCTGGCGGCAGGGGGGTATTGGGCAGATTCAGTGTGGTCAGGCCTCTCCCAGGCGGGTCCCCGGCCGGCGTTGGCGGCTGGACCGGCTGTGCTGATAGGGATCTGTTGGACGGATGCGGCGAAGGGACCGACGGCTCCCTGCTGATCGTTTGTTCGTGTCGCCGTCGGTTGGCGGAAGCGCTCTCCGATGCCAGGTCGTCCGCCGTGCCGGTGCTCTGGCCGGAGCCTTCGGCAGGCACGGACCGGGCGGTGACAGCGGCCACCGTGACACCCCCGTCCCGATCGACTACTCCTGTTACCAGAACAGCCTCCACAGTAACTCTTGGTAATGCAAGTAGGACTTTCTTTTAGACGATCAAGTATGTCCCCCCGCGCACCTCGGGTGCCCTGGGGCGCCCTGCATGATGATCTTTTTTGAGTCTCTTCTGGATCTTCCTAGGTCGCCGGAAGCCGAAAGAACCATGATTCTTTTTCTGGCTGATTGGCGTGCCACGGAGCGTGCGAAGGTCTGGAGAAGGCGCGGCTTCTCCCTTGTCGGGCTAGATCGATATCAGAGTGCGCTGGCCTTCCGCACTCCATGGCCGGCGGGCCAGGTAACCTCGCTCGGTGCCCGCGCTCGTGCTCATCGGCGCCCAGTGGGGCGATGAAGGCAAGGGAAAAGCGACTGACCTCCTTGGTGGGGCGGTTGACTTCGTCGTCCGTTACCAGGGCGGTAACAACGCCGGACACACAGTTGTCATCGGCGAGGAAAGCTACGCTTTGCATCTGATTCCGAGCGGTGTGCTACGGACAGACTGTGTGCCCGTGATCGGTAACGGTGTTGTGATCGATCCTGGGGTCCTGCTCCAGGAGATGGACGGGCTGACCGCCCGTGGTATCGATGTATCCCGCCTGCTGATCAGTGCGGACGCTCATTTGATCATGCCGCATCATCGTGCGCTCGATAAGGTTACAGAGCGTTACCTTGGCAAGGCCCGGATCGGGACGACGGGTCGCGGGATAGGTCCGACGTACGGTGACAAGATCGCCCGGACCGGGATTCGCGTCCAGGATCTGCTCGATCCCGGGATCTTCCGGGCCAAGCTGGAGCTGGCGCTGCGGGAGAAGAACCAGATACTGACCAAGATCTATAATCGGCGGGCTCTCGACGCGGATGCGATCGTCGAGGAGTACGCCGGATACGCTCGCCAGCTCGGGCCGCATATCGTCGATACCGGGCTTGTCCTCGATCGGGCATTACGTGATGGTAAGGTTGTCCTGCTTGAGGGCTCGCAGGGTACGCTGCTAGATGTTGATCATGGAACCTATCCGTTTGTCACCTCGTCGAACCCGACGGCGGGCGGGGCCGCGACCGGTTCGGGCATCGGTCCGACTCGGATCACGCGGGTGATCGGTATCTGCAAGGCATACACGACCCGGGTCGGCGCTGGCCCGTTTCCGACAGAGCTCACCGACAAGGTCGGCGATGAGCTCCGTGCCGTGGGCGGCGAGTTTGGTGTGACCACCGGTCGAGCGCGGCGTACCGGCTGGTTCGACGCTGTCATCGCCCGCTACGCCGTACGGGTGAACGGACTGACTGATATTTTTCTCACCAAATTGGATGTTTTGTCTGGATTTGATCGAGTTCCGATCTGTGTCGGATATGATGTTCATGGTGTACGTCACGACGACATGCCCATGACGCAGACCGAGTTTCACCACGCCAGGCCCATTTACGATGAGCTGCCGGGCTGGGGTGAGAACATTGCGGGAGCCACCTCCTTCGACCAGCTGCCGCGGGCCGCTCGCGACTACGTGAAGGCCGTTGAGGAGCTGGCCGGAGCGCCGGTGTCAGCGGTTGGGGTCGGCCCCGGCCGGGATCAGACCATAGCTATTCGTGATCTTCTTTGAGATCGTCGCGGTTGGGCTGCCCGGCGGCTGGGAAACGGCGTCCGTATGATGGGTCGGCATCCGGGCCTGCCTGCTCTCCCGTTGGCGGTGGGCATGGCATGCTCAGGCTTGGTCCGTCACCGATCCGCGTGGTTCGGTCCGTTGGTCAAGATGATATTGCTGGTGTGTCCCATGGCCGATGCGCCAGGGGCGATGCCGGTGTTGGAATGTTCTGTAACGCCTTTTGTCCGCATCGTGGAGGTACGCAATGAAGCGTTTCGCGCTGATCGCCCTGTTGGCCGCCATCGCTGGCGGCGGTTTCCTCTTCCGCAGGCGGGGCAAGCAGGACGTCTGAGCCGAGTCAGCAGGCCACGGGGCGCGCGATCGCGGCTCCGCGCGCGCCTGGGGCGATCCAGCGAGCATCTGCCTCTGACCGCGGGTAATCGTGGCCCACGGTCGGCGCTCCGATACCCGTCATCGGCACTCGGATACCCGTCAAAGGGCAGGCTGCGGCCTGCCACCGATCCGGGCTGTTCGGCCGGTCCCGTTGAGAAGGCTGCGGTCGTGCTGTCGACCAACTGACTGACGGCCAGTTGGTCGATGGTCAACTTTTTGTTGATCATTCATGATCCGTCTGGGCGCCACGCCCCGTTCCGCGGGCTCGGATCGGCTCGCGTCCGTGACGATCGCCGTGCGGTGCACACCTGGAGTGCGGCAGCTGGGGGCTCCGGCGGTAAGAGCGACCGGCAA
>NZ_CAKJTR010000059.1:23404-25000 GCF_917627355.1 Protofrankia sp. Cj3
GCATGTTTCCGGCTGTGCGTCAATGCACATGAAATGCACATATTTTCGCCGTGATATTCGGCCTCTATTGTCAGGTGCGGCTGGCTATAATCTGTTCCGTGCATCGTTATGACAGGGATAGCGAGGATCTGACCCAGGCTATTGTTGACTATGCGCGGGAGCGCCTGCGTATGCATCCGGTCCCGCTGGACGGCTCCCGGTCACATGCGGACCTCGCCGCTACGGTGGGCGAGACCATAACTCCCGACGGTATGGGCGGCGTCGCGGTGCTCGACCTTTTCGACACGCTCTTGTCCAGGGCCTGCATTTCGGTCGATCATCCACGCAACCTCTCGTTCATCCCGGCGGCTCCCACCAAGGCCGCAGTCCTGTTCGATCTTGTTGTCGGAGCCTCCTCGGTATACGCGGGCAGCTGGCTGGAGGGCGCTGGCGCCGTCTACGCGGAAAACCAGGCACTACGCTGGCTGGCCGAGCTGGCCGGTTTCCCGCTCCAGGCCGGCGGTGTCTTCGTCCAGGGGGGGACGGTTGGTAACCTTTCCGCGCTGGTCACGGCCAGACACGCGGCGCAGCAGGCCAGGCACCGGGCGACAGGTCCCAACACCGGGCCCATAGCGTGGCGCGTCGTCTGCGGTTCTGAGGCACATTCCTCGATCGAGACCGCCGCCCGGATTATGGGTGTCGACGTCCTGGTTGTTCCGACGGACCCCGATGGACGGTTCACCGGCGCTGCCCTGGCAAAGGCACTGGACCTTGCCGGTACCGCTGTGTCGGACACGGTCTTCGCGGTCGTGGCAACAGCCGGTACCACGCAGTTCGGTATTGTCGACGATATTCGAGGTATTGTCGAAGTAGCCCGTGAACGTGGTATCTGGGTACATGTGGACGGTGCCTACGGGCTGGCCGCGTTGGCCGCGGAATCAGTCCGTCATCTTTTTGCCGGTGTGGCGGCGGCGGATTCTTTCATCGTCGACCCGCATAAATGGCTGTTCGCGCCGTTCGACGCCTGCGCGCTGATTTACCGGGAACCAGCGCTGGCCCGCGCGGCACATGCGCAGAAGGCGGGTTACCTCAAGGTCCTGGAGTCCCCAGACGCCTGGAACCCGGCGGACTACGCGATCGGCCTGTCCCGGCGGGCGCGCGGCCTGCCCTTCTGGTTCTCGCTCGCGGTGCACGGTACCCGTGCGTACAGTGCCGCTGTCGAGAAGTCGTTGGCCACCGCCCGCGCCGCGGCAGAGCAGATCCGGGCGCTGCCCTACGTGGAGCTCGTGCGTGAACCCCAGCTTTCCGTGGTTGTTCTGCGGCGTCTGAACTGGCCGCCGCAGACATACTACGAGTGGACGGAAAAGCTGCTGCAGTCAGGCTTCGCCTTCGTCACCCCGACCGTCCACGAGGGGGAGACGGTGACCCGCTTCGCGATCATCAATCCGTGCACCGAGCCGGCGGACATCGCCGCCATCCTGGAGACCATGGCCTGACCGGCCGCGCCCGAGCGCATCGAGCAGGAGAACCGAGGCGGGGGAGAGCCCCGAACCGGGGTGTTGTGGGTTGTCGGTGGGGCTGTCTCGGGGGTGGGGATGGCTCTCCGGGCTGGAAAAA
>NZ_CAKJTR010000059.1:25421-29093 GCF_917627355.1 Protofrankia sp. Cj3
CAAGTGCCGATCTTTGACCCCATCGCACGGTTTTCGGCGGAGTACGCGCGTCTCAACTCCGCGGAGCAGATACGGTCAGGCCGGGGAGGGCTCCCCCGCGATGATCAAGGCCGGAAACAGCACCTCCCACACCTCCACCACCGACACGGCACCGTCCTCACGTAGCCGCACCGGATACCCGGAGAAGCTCACCCCGGCCGGCACCAGATTCGCCGTCGGGCGTGCCCCCGTCATCACCACCCGAGGATCCGCACCCGCCAGCAGGCGTTGCCGCCGCAATCGGATGCCCACCGCCCATGCCACCCGGGACTGCACCAGTGGCGTGAACCGCCGATGCAGCATCACCAGGCCCACCGTCGACAGCTGCACGACGCCGATACCCGCCCCGACCATCACATCCGGCGCGGCATCCACCATGTCGGACGCCATCATCTGCTGGCCGTCCGCATCGGGGCCGAGCGGTTCGGGGAGCAGACCGATGATCAGACCGTCCTGATAGCCCACCCGCAGCTCCGGCAGATCCCCCACGTCGAGCTCCCAGTCCGCCGAGGACGAACGCTGCCAACGGACGCGGTCAACGCCCATAGACGGGTAGCTCCCATTTGCCGATGATGCAGGATCGCCAGGTCATAGGTTCTCCAGCCAATAGAGGTGACGAAAGGGCACCCCGAGGCCAGGAAACAGGAAACCGATTCCCAAAACCGATTCCCATCTCAACCAGCCCCGGAGGCCATGCGAAGAACCTAACGCCAACCGGTAATCGGGACGAGTCGTGTAACGTGGTAGTTCGCTCGATGCGCTACGCGCAACTACCGCGCTATGCGGTAGCTAAACGATCTATTGCACCTGCATGAAGTCGGCAAGCTCACGTAGCTCCGAGCTCAGCTTCCGCTTCCGCGAGTGCAGAACCGTGCTCAGAACGTCCTTACCCTTGCGCTGATGTCGCAGCCACTCCGGCGCGCCGCGAAGCAGCAGCGTCAGCACGTCGACCGCATCCCCGAAGTCCCGAAGCGCCGCATGCGCAGCCGCCACGTCAAGCAGATGACGGCTGTAGTTGTCCGACCGCCGCACTTTCCCTCCGATGCCGCCAACGTCCTCCGCGATACGCAGTACCCCACGCGGATCATCAACGATCATCAGAGCCTCAGCTCGCTTCATCCGCACAACGTTTGGACCGAACGTCGTCAGATACTGGTGGTATCGGCCAGTGCCCCCAGATCCAGTGAGCCTGGACGCGGCGACCTCGGCAAGCGACAAGAAGTCATCCGAAGCATCAACCCGGTTATTCCGCACCGCCGCCGCCGAGCCACGCAGCAACAACCATCCCCACGCCGACAGCTCCGCATCACTCGCTATCGACAGGCGCGGCTCAACCTGCGATGCTGTCTCCCGAGCAAGCCGCTCCGCGTCATCGAACCGCCCCTGACGCACAAACAGCCATGACTGCGAGATGGCACCCACCGCGGCCGTCAGCAGATCCCCGGAATCAAGCGCATCTCGCATCGCATCGCGAATTGCCGCATAGGCAAGATCGTATTGACGTACCTGGGTCAGAAACCAACCCGCGATCTGGAAAATCTCCGCCCGCAGCCGCGCCGCCTCCCGCCGATCATCCTCGTTCTCCGCGCCGTCGACAAGCCCGCGACTTTCCTCGATCATCACCGGCAACATCGCAGCCACCGCGCCGAAGTCGTCACTCTGGTAGACGCGGACCGCGTTCGACAGCGCATCTCGAAGCTGAGACTGTGATTCCCGCACTGACCTGCCAGCAGGCGACCGCGAAACGCCGATCAAGCCGACAGCAGGCGTGAGGACCTGGCGCAGCGGCAGCAGATTCAGCTTCTCGTCTTCCATCGCATCAGTCACCGGCTCAGGCGAACGCGCCCCGAACAGCGACGACGTCTCCGTATCCAACGCACCGGCCAGTGTGCGCAGCGTTTCGATTCGCGCGCTTCCACCCTGCTCAATCTTCCGCACCGTCGACACGCTCAGCCCAGCCTCGTCAGCCAGCCTCTCCTGTGAGAAGCCACGCCGCAGCCGGAGAGCCCGCAGACGAGCGCCCGGATCGTCCACCACGTCGTACCCCTCCCCGAGCGTGCCTGTAGTCAGGGTACGTGCACGCACAGCGCAACTGGCTGACCTGCACAAACAGACCACGCGAAGTGTCTTCACAGAGCTCGACACCCCGAATCGGCCCGCGCCAGACACACAAGGGTGAACACTGGCGGTTGCTCGTCATCCTGCTCGTCGTCAAGGGGCGTGAGGGAAGCAGTCGAAGGATCTTTCCGGGGGATGGTCCGGCGCCCACCGGCGGACCGAATGAGACCGGAAGTGAGACCAAATAATCAACGGGCAGATTCAGGCGTGGGTGCGCCGGTGCGACTGACTGGCCTGGTAGAGAGCGGTGGAGGTGGGATTTGAACCCACGGAGGGGTTGCCCCCTCACACGCTTTCGAGGCGTGCGCCCTCGGCCACTAGGCGACTCCACCGCTAGCTAGCTTACTGGACGCGGCGGGCATGCTGGCGATTGCCTGTCGGCGGGCGCGCGGCGGCGCGATCCGGTCGCTTTTAGTGGTCGGGTGCTGTTAGTCAATCATGAACCGGATGTCCGGCGCGGGAGTCGGCGGGTGGCGAAAAAGTCCGTGAGCAGGCGTGCGCATTCCTCTTCCCGCACGCCTGTGATCACCTCGGGGCGATGGTTGAGCCGCGGGTCGCGGACGGCATCCCACACTGATCCGGCTGCTCCGGCCTTGGGGTCATACGCTCCGTAGACCAGCCGGCCGACCCGGGCGAGGACCAGCGCGCCCGCGCACATCGTGCATGGTTCCAGGGTGACAACCAGGGTTGCGGCCGACAGCCGCCATGAGCCGGCTGCCGCCGCCGCGGCGCGCAACGCGACCACCTCCGCGTGAGCGGTCGGATCCTGGTCGGCCTCCCGGGCGTTACAGCCCCGGCCGATGATGGTTCCGTCCGCGGCGGACACGACGGCACCCACCGGAACGTCCCCCGTGAGCAGAGCCCGTTCGGCCTCTTCCAGCGCGGCACCCATCAGATCGGCGAAGCGGGCCACGCCGCCGTGTCCGGCCGCCACCTCAGTTCCCGATTTCGTCCAGAATATCCGCGCAGCCAGCGCGTTCACTGATCGCGAATATGACGTCGGCAGGTAGCAGCCCCTTTTCCGTAATCAGTTCGAGGAGGGCGTCCGCGTCCGTGCCGACGTCCGCAAGCAAGTCGATGTCACCTGCTGGTGTGGCGCCCGCGAGCAGGTCGTCGGACTCGTCGTCGATGGCGGCACTGCCCGCCGGCGGCAGCGCACCCGCGAACAGCCGATCGGCCAGCGCCGAGGTGAACAGCACCCGATGGTCGGACAGGAACACCCTGGGATCACCGGTGTCACCGTCGATCCGGACAATGCCCAGGTACTCGTCATCCTCCTCGATGAAGGCGATGACGAGTTCGGCGGAGATGTCATGCATGAAATCCGCGAGCCCGTCAAGGTCTTCCGCGTCGTCAAGACTGATCTCGTGCGCGCTCCAGCGTCCGCGCTCGCGGCCGATGGCACTGGCTCTCTGCGTCACCGAACTCCCCCACGTCCTTCTATCGAGTCCATACCCACTTCAGCACCCGGCTCCGTGCCTCCGCTTGGCGTTGTGGCGACCACGGTGGTCGCCC
>NZ_CAKJTR010000060.1:0-1527 GCF_917627355.1 Protofrankia sp. Cj3
CGCACGCCGGCCCGAGCCGCCCGAGCCGCCCGCACCCGCCGCGCCCCGGCACAGGGGCCGGCTGTCCCGGCGGCGGTCAGCCGCACGTGCCCGCCGAAGCGAGCCCAACCTGCTGCGGTACATCCCCGGTACGAGCCCGGTACACCGGTTGTGGGCGGGCACAAAAATAATCATGATGGCCGCGCTCGGGCTGCTCGTCGCGTTGCGGCCGTCGTGGCCCGTGATCGGTCTGGTCGCGGGATTCGTCGGGTTGTGCATGCTGGTCGCCCGGATCCCACCGGGCGCGGCGCCAAGGCTTCCCCGCTGGTTCTGGTACGGCCTGCTGATCGGCGCCGCGCTCACCATGCAGTCGCGCGAGGCACCGTTCGTGGCCGTCGCGGGAATGCGGGTGTCGCTCGGCGGAGTACTGGAATGGCTCCGGCTGACGTCGGTCTCCATGACCATGTTCGCCACCGCCGCGCTGCTCGGCTGGACGACGCCGCTGTCGGATGTCGCACCCGCGCTGGACCGGCTGATGACGCCATTGCGCAGACTGCGGCTACCGGTCGATGAATGGGTGGCAACGGTGGCGCTGGCCATCCGTTGTCTACCGCTGCTGGTTGAGGAAATCCGTACGCTGCTCGCGGTTCGCCGGCTACGCACGGCCAGCCGGCCGGCCCGGCCACGCCGGCCGGCGGCATTGGCGCGCCAGCTGCGCTACACGACCGAGCTGCTGTGCACCGCGATCGTCACCTGCCTGCGACGGGCCGCGGAAATGACCGAAGCGATCACCGCCCGGGGCGGGTTCGGTGCGGTTTCGCACCAGCCGGCGAGGCCCCGGCGCGCGGACGCCGCCGCGCTCGCGGCCATGGCGGGGCTCTTCGCCGCGGTGATACTGATCTGACCGGCCATCGCCCGGTCTGAGCCGTATCACCGAGCTGGCCACGGCCCAGGCAAAACGATCATATTGCCGCCGGTTCCCGCAGCCGGCGGCCCAGTTCAGGACGTCGGCGCGAGCGGGCGCCGCCAACGCTGTACCAGCGCGGAAACGAGCGCGACGGCGATCGCTCCCAGCACGTCCACGACAACACTGAGGATGACCTCGGACATCGTTGTTCTCCCTCCGCGCGGCCCTGGGACCGCGTGCGGCCCTGGGACGACGACACCCACGCCCAGAGGATTCGCTACGACGGTGAACAGCAGCCGAGCGGCCCGCGCCCGGCATCCGACATATCCCGAACAACTTCCGGCGGCAACCACGGAGAGCGCCCGAGGATAGGGCGTTCGATCAGTGAGCGGCTCATCCGCGCCCGGTCCGGCAAGGCGGAGGAGGAAGGCGCCCTGGTGCTGGGCGCCGACGGACGACAACGCGGCCGGGCGGGACGCGGATGAGCCGCGAGCCGGATAGTCCTGTCCTCGGGCGCTCCTAAGAGCGCCCGGCAACACAGGACGCGGCACCGCGCCCCTATTGCCGGTCGCTCTAAGGCACGCACCGTGCGTCAACGCACTCATCCAGCGCCGTGTGCTGCACGGGTACCCGCTGGCAAG
>NZ_CAKJTR010000060.1:1873-11826 GCF_917627355.1 Protofrankia sp. Cj3
CTAGCCGAGAAAACCGTTGAGGCTGACCTCGCGCGTTTCGGGATCCGCATAGGGGACCTCGGCAAGCAGATCCGTCAATGGCCGGGGACGACCGGTGAGAAACCCCTGCGCGTAGTCCACTCCAAGATCACGCAGTGCCAGTGCCAGGGATTCACGGTCGACGTTCTCGGCGATGGTGTACATACCGAGACAGCGCGCGACCCGTACCACCGCGTCCACCAAGACGGTGTCCGCTGGCGACGTATCCACCTGGCGGAGAAAATCACCGTCGATCTTCACATTGGTGAAGGGGAGGTTGCGCAGGTAGACGAACGAGCCCACGCCTGCGCCGAAGTCGTCCAGGGTGAACCGGCAGCCCGCGTCGGTGAGGGTCTCGGCAAGCTGGCGTGCCGCGTCCAGGCTGACCACCGCGACGCTTTCGGCGATTTCAAGACCAAGCTGGGATGGATCGACCCGGGCCGCACGCAGTGTCCCAAGGACGAACTGGCCGAACTCAGGGTCCGCGACCGACCGGCCGGAGATGTTCACATGCAGGCGAAGCCGTTCCCGGCGAGCGGTGGCGGAAGCGAGCGCCGCCACCGCCTGCCGCAGCACCCAGCGGTCCAGAGCCAGCGTGAGGTCGCTGTGGGCGAGCGCGCTCATGAACTCGGCGGGGGCCAGCTCTGGCTGCCGGCCGTCGCGCAGCCGTAGCAGCAGTTCGTATCCCTGCACTTCGCGGGATGTCAGGTCGACGATGGGCTGCGCGTCCAACGCCATCAGCCCCCCGTCGAGCGCGTCGCGTACCCGCCGCGCCAGCGAGATCCGCCGGTCGACATGCTCATAGTGCTCCGCTGTGAACAGCCGCGCGCGGCCACGGCCGGCATCCTTGGCCTCACGCAGGGCGAGGCCGGCACGAGCCAACGCGGTGTCGCTGTCGGTCGCGGACGACAGCGGCAGGACGCCGATACTGATCGTGACACGGATCGTGACATCATCGATGATGATGGCGTGCCGCGCGACCTTCGCGCACAGAGTATCGGCGACACCGAGTCCGTCCGGGCCGTTGGCGGACTCGAGAATCACCACGAACTCGTCGCCGCCGAGCCGCCCGAGAACCGATGTGGGCAGCGTCTCCGCCACGGTCTGGGCCAGGGCTCGCAGCACCGCGTCGCCGACGGCATGGCCACGCGTGTCATTGATGTCCCTGAAGTTGTCAATATTGATCAAGAGCAACGTCCCGGCCGGGGCACTCCCGTTCGGCGAGGCGTCGATCCGCTCGCTGCCCGCGCTGCCCGCGCTGCCCGCGATCCGCTCGGCCAGCAGCCCGGTCACCGCCTGCCGGTTACGCAACCCGGTGAGCGGGTCATGCGTGGTGAGCTGGGCGAGCTCGCGGCGCGCCCGGATCAGCTCGGTGACGTCATGCGCCGTGCCCATGATCCGGATTGGCGTGCCCGCGTGATCGGTGAGGACGTCGCCGTGGCACTCGAGCACGCACTCGGTGGCCCGGTCGGCGAAGTACATACGGTGGGTGAATTCGAACGGGCTGACCTCGGCGATCGCCTGCTCCAGAACTCCTTCCACCCTCGTCACGTCGTCCGGATGTATCAGCGACCGGTAGGTGTCGTAGTCGAGATAGGTGTCCGTGGGGTAGCCGAACATGGCGAGAAGCTCGTCAGACCATGCCACCTCGTTGGTGACCAGGTCCCACTCCCAGATACCCGTCCGGGCGATCGTCTCGACATGGCGGAGCCAGCGTTCGCGCAGCCCCGCGACCTCCTCTTCATGGTGACGCGCGGTGTTGTCGACAATCTCGTAGAGAAGGTAGCCCTCGGCGCCGAACTGGCCGCCCCAGGTGGGATCACCGTCAGCAAACGCACGGCAACGGATCTCCAGCCAACGGCTGCTACCGTCCGGCGCCTGCCAGCTAGCCGCGCGGGGCTCGTCGTCCGGGACGACCCGCGCCAATGGCAGCCCGGCCTCGGCCACGGCAAGGCGAGCCGCAACCAGGTCGACCGGGTCGACGGAACCAGGACCAGCGCGTCTGAACGCGCCGAGACCGGCCGGGCCCGGCGCCGCTGTCTCCTCCGGCACCGTTGCGGCGCCCGTCACGAGGGCGAACAGAGCCCGATTAGCCCAGACCACACGGCTGTCGGACGTCACCACCAGCAGCCCGGTGGACACCACGTCAGCCACCAAGCCGACCACGCTCGCGACCAACGCACCTCCTCGCGCATGTCAGCCCCGTGCAGATCCCGGCCGTCACGCTACTTCCAGATCGCGTGCCGAGTGTAGTGGCAATCGGGTGAGCACAGAACGTTAGAGCCTGTCGCGCGTCGTGGTTTCGGTCAGGGAGCCGCGTCCAGGCGGCCCCTGGCAAGGCTGCGGGGCACATCGATAGCGGACGCGTTGTATCGGTTCGTCCGAGAACACGGCCGGGAGCCGCCTGGCGGCGGGAGCCGGACAGATGACTGTCGCAACACGCCCCAGTGCGTCCGCCGCGCGGCGCGGCGGGAGTATGCGGGTATGCCCACGGTCACGCGGATCGTTGTCGCGCCCAACGCCTTCAAAGGCACGCTGACCGCGAACGAGGCGGCCCACGCCATCGCTGACGGCGTCGGCGACGCCTGCCGGCACGCGGACATCCTCATGCGCCCGGTGGCCGATGGCGGCGACGGGACCGTGGCCGCGGCGCTCACCGCGGGCTTCACCCGCCATGAGGCCACCGTGTCCGGGCCGCTCGGGACCGCGGTGCGCGCGGCGTTCGCCGTTCGCCATGACGCCGCGGTGCTGGAGATGGCCGAAGCCTCCGGCCTGCGGCTCGTGCCGCCGGGACGGCACGCGCCACTGACAGCGTCCACTACCGGTACCGGTGAGCTGGTGCGCGCGGCCCTGGACGCCGGCGCCCGGCGGTTGCTGCTCGGGGCGGGCGGGAGCGCGACGACCGACGGCGGCACCGGGATGCTGTCCGCGCTCGGCATCAGGTTCCTGGACCGGACCGGGCGCATCCTGCCGCCCGGCGGCGCGGCCCTGCGCCATCTTTACATGATCGATGCCGGCGGCCTGGATCCACGGATCACCCAAGCCGAGATCACTGTCGCGGCTGACGTTGACAACCCGCTGCTCGGGCCGCACGGAGCGGCGGCGGTCTTCGGCCCGCAGAAGGGCGCGGGGCCGGCGGACGTGGCCGTTCTCGAGGACGGGCTGCGCACGCTCGTCGACCGGCTTGGCGCACGGCCTCGGGGTTTCCTGGGCCTGTCGGCGAGAGCTGCCATGGTCGCCGCGAGCGCGAGCGCGGGCGCGGGCGGCGGTCTCGGCTTCGGCGCGATGGCTTTTCTGGGCGCGCGGGTACAGGCCGGTGCCGAACTGCTGCTCGATCTCGCCGGCTTCGACGCGGCCCTGGACGGCGCCGATCTCGTGATCACCGGCGAAGGCGCGTTGGATGCTTCGACCATGCGGGGCAAAGCTCCGGCGGCCGTCGCGAGACATGCCCAGGCAGCCGGGGTCCCAGTGATCGCGGTCTGCGGGCAGGTGAACGTCAGTCCGAGTGCCTGGCGGGAGGCCGGCTTCACAGGGGTCTTCAGCGCCCAGCCGGTGCCCGCTGGCGCGGCCGCCCGCGGGATGACGGGAGCGCCCGCGTTGATCAGCCGGGCCGAGGCGGCCAGGGCACTACGACGCGCCAGCGCCGAAGCTGTCCGCCTTGTGCTCCCCTGACGCCTGTGCTTGGGACGTGTGCCCAGCTCGCCGCGCCCAGGCCACGCCAGGCCCCGGCGCGGGGCCCGCCACTGGTCACTCGTGGATCTGCTGTGCGAGGTAATGCGCCTCACCGAGCTGGGCAAGCAGTTCGATCTGGGCGTCCAGCCAGTCGATGTGGTCCTCCTCGGAGACGAGGATGTCCTCCAGGATGACGGCTGAGCCCACATCGTCGCGGGCGCGGGTCAGGACGATTCCAGCACGCAGGAGGCCGCATGCCTCGATCTCGTGGGTCCGGTCGGAGTTCAGCTGCTCGGCAACGGTCTCACCGACACGCAGCGTGTTGAGTCGCTGAAGGTTCGGGACACCGCCGAGGTAGAGCACCCGATGCACCAGTTTGTCCGCATGGCGCATCTCGTCGATCGACTCGTCGTAGGTGTGCTTGCCGAGCCGGTGATATCCCCAGTTGACCTGCATCCGCGAGTGCAGGAAGTACTGGTTGACAGCTGTCAGTTCATTGGTGAGCACACGGTTGAGTAGTTCGACAATTTCCGGGTCGCCCCTCACCTGGAACCTCCACTGTCTCAGCCCGACTGGACGACCGGACGGGCCCGACGGTGGTCGGTCAGCAGCTCCTCGATCTCGTCAAGGCAACCACCGCACCCGGTACCGGCCGCACAGACCGCACCCACCTCGCACGTGTCACGCGCGCCCGATTCGATCACGCCGCGCAACGTCTGGTCGTTGACAGCAAAGCATGAGCAGACCAGCACCGCACCTCACCACACCTGTTCTGGAGCCGTTCGCCGCGTCATCCGGAAAGCGGTCGTGCGCAACCGGGATGATGATCACGAATGCTCATTACTCGGCCAGAGCTTCCCAGGTCGACCACAGCTTTTTGGTCAGAGCGCCCGGCAGCAGGGGACGCGGTGTCGTGGGGCTGGGGCACGCAGCCCAGCCCCGCTCCTTGATCCACACCTCTATTGCCGGGCGTTCTTAGCTAAGCCTTCCCTAATATTTCTCAACGAAAGCTTGCCATACAAAAAGATCAAAAACAATGGTTACCAACCGACAGGCATCCTTTGCTCAGGGCAACTCCATAGCCGGGCAACTCCATAGCCGGGCGACTCCACGGCCTACCGCACAAGCACGGCCTACGGCGCAAGCGGAGAGATCTCCACCCTGCGGTTGGCGGCACGGCCGGCGTCCGTGTCATTGGTCGCCGCCGGATAATCGGCGGCGAACCCAGCTGCCCGCAACCGCCCTTCCGGGACTCCGTGACTCGCCAGGTAGGCGGCCGCGGCGCGGGCGCGCGCCAGCGACAGGGCCGCGTTGGTCACCTGGGAGCCTCGCGCGTCGGTATGACCAGCAATCAGAACTCCCAGCGCACCGTCACGCAGCGCCGCCGCGATCTGGTCGAGACGAACACGATCGATCTCGGTGAGCTCCGAACTGTCCGTCGCGAAGGTGACCCGGCCCCCGGCCACGGCAGCGGCGAGGCGGTCGACCGCACCGTCACCCGGCCGGACGGGATCAGGAGCCACCGGTCGCACGGCCAGCCGATTGTCGAGGGAGATCGCGGGCCGCGCGGTACGCACCGCGGCAAGCACCGCGGCACCCAGGCGCGCGCGCTCGTCCACGTCCGCCACGGCCCCCTCGACGACAGCGGTGGAACCGATGATCGTCACCTGATGTTCGCCAATCACCGCTGTCAGCGAACGGACCAGATCCGCCAGCATCGTCACCGGTGGCGCGGCCACGTCGGGATCAACCGTGACTCGTCCGGTCAACGTGCCGGAACTCGCCGCGGCCGCCGCGCCCAGAAGCCGCTCCCGAGCATCCTGGCCCGGCACGGTCGCCGTGACGGTGAGCGATCCTCCGTTGACATCGATCACCAATGGCTTCGCGGCGGCGGCCGGCACCGGCACAATCTGAACATCATCGGCCAGGGCCGCTGATCGCGCGCCGGACATACGCGCGACAGCCTGGCGGGCCGTTTCAGCGGCGGACACGCTGGGGAACGTCCCATGCACGGTCGCGTCCTGACCGCGGAAAGTCACCTCAGCCCCGGCCTGACCGCTGGAGCGGACCACCGAAGCCGCCCGCCTGGACAGCCCGTTCTCGATCGGCCCGCGCCGCAGGCCGAATGCCAGCAGCCCAATCAGCAACCAGGCGACGACAAGGGAGAACAAAAACACAACGGGATGAGGCCGCCGTAGCGCGGCCAGTTGGACCAAGGACATCGAAATGGTCTCCGCGCGGAATCTGCTGGAACGCCTTCAGGACGCGCCGCCACGATGCCTTCGGGCGGCCCAACGGACCAGAAAAGTACGGCGAACAACCCCGCCGTGGGTCAACTGTCGCACATCGGGACGCCCACCACATACACCGGGTAGGTCCACGCAACGGCCGTTGCGCAAACGGCGATGGCGCAGGCCGCGGCCGTCGCGGAGGCGGTGCGGGAGCCGGGCGGGGGCGTGTTTCAGCGCCCTTCCCGGCCGTATGACCGGCACTGCGCCGTCGGCTGTCCCAGCCCCGCGCTGACGGCTCCGGCGGGCTCAGGCTCGGGCTCGGATGCGGATCCGGGCCGCGCGGGCTCGCTCGGCGAGCCGACCAGGTCCGCGCGGCCGTCGTGGCGGCCTTGCTGGCGAGCCAGTCGCGTGACGACCACCGCCAGCAGGGCCCCGAGGCCGAGCACCAGCCACCCGGCGACGGCATCGAGCACGTAGTGGTTGGCAGTGGCTATCACCACGAACGCCGTCGTGCCCGGATAGACCACGCCGAGCGCCCTGACCCAGCGGCGGTGGGTGAGGCTGGCCACATACCAGCCGCACCACAACGCCCAGGCACAGTGCAGGGACGGCATGGCGGCGAACTGGTTGGCAAGACCGGCCAGCCCCCGCGGCGCGGCGCTGGAACCGCCGCCCCACCAGCCCCAGCTGTGGAACGACGCCATGGTGTCGACGAAGCCGGCACCGGGTAGCAGGCGCGGCGGGGCCGTCGGTAGCACAATGAACCCGACCAGACTGATCACGGTCGCGCACAGGATCGTCCAGCGGGCCCGTAGGTAGTGCCCGGGACGCCTGCGGTAGAGCCACACGAGAGTGGCGGGCGTGACGATGAAGTGCAAGGTCGCGTAGTAGTAACAGCTCGCCACAGCGAGCACGGGGATGCTCTGGAGCCAGTGGTTCAGCCCGAGCTCGACGTCGAGGTGGAGATCCGTCTGGATGCGCAGGAGGTCCCGGCCGACCGCGAGCGCGTCGCTGACGGAACCGTCCGCCACCGCGCGGGTCGCCGTGTAGGTGTAGTAGAAACCGATGATCATAACGGCTTCGATCCACACCACCGGCAGCCCGTCCGACCTGCGGCGTATGCGGATCACCCGCGACCTCCCCGGCTTCGACCTGGCCCATCCGGTGGACCGGTTCCTGACCTTCCCCTGCCTACCCAGGCACCCCATCTTTCGCTCAACGTGTTCAGTCAAGTACCTTTGCGTAACCAACCGCAGCACCGACAACGGCTCGTTCCCGGGGGTAGCGATGACGCACCCGATAGCTGGCATACCGCCCGGCGCGGTGCATCCGACGCCCGCCGACGGCAAGGAGGTGACGCCCACCTCGATGATGCCCACGACGGCGTCCGCGGTAGCCCAACCGATGGCCGTGACGATATCCGCCGATATTCAATCATCACCCCTTCCCCCTTCCGCAACGGGTTTCATGCCGGCGGCCAACGGCCCGCGCCGGCCGCCGCACGCACCGGCCATCCCCCGGCGACGCGGGGAGGTCCTGGAAGACGCGATCCACACCGCCGTGGTCGAACTGCTCGCCGAACACGGGTACGGCGCGCTGACAATGGATCTCGTGGCAGCCAGCGCCCGCGCCGGCAAGGCCACCCTCTACCGCAGGTGGTCGTGCAAGCTCGACCTGGTGATCGACACAGTACGACGCCTCGGCCACAGCCCTGTCACCGATCCGGACACCGGAAGTTTTCGTGACGACCAGCTCCTGCTGCTCCATGAATTCGCCGACGTGCTCCGCGGCCGCCAGGGCGCGGTGACCGCGACCCTTGTCGGTGAGCTCACCCGGCACGCCGATCTCGCCGCCGCCCTGCGCGCCGTTCTCCTGCACCAGCGGCGGGCGGTCCAGATGACCATTGCGGAGCGGGCCATCAAGCGCGGTGACGTCCGCCATGGCACCCCATGGCCGCTGGTCAACGAGATCGGGCCAGCCCTGCTGTTCGCCCGCTGCCTCATCTCGGGTGAGCCCCTGGACCACGGATACATAGTCGATGTTGTGGATGGCATAGTCATGCCCCTCGTCACGGCAGTTCATGGTACATCGGATAAGTAATGTATCGAACCTACGTTCGAATCACAACGGCTGACCGGCCGGCGCGCCCGCACCGCTGTACTCTGCCCACATCCGCGCGTACCTGCCCTGGGCACCTATCAGCTGGGCGTGCGAGCCCTGTTCGACGATCCGTCCGGCAGCCATCACCACGACCCGGTCCGCGCGGGCGGCGGTGGTCAGCCGATGCGCCACCACGAGGGTCGTCCGCCGCCGCGCGACGCGGTCGGTCGCCTCGGTGACCGCGGCCTCGGTGGCCAGGTCCAGCGAGGCGGTCGCCTCGTCGAGCAGCAGGATGTCGGGGTCCGCGAGCTCCGCCCGGGCGAGCGCGAGCAGCTGGCGCTGCCCAGCGGACAGGCCCCGGCCGTTCTCGCCGATCCGGTGCAGATAGCCCCCGGGCAAGCGCATGATCATCTCATGTGCGCCAACCGCCCGCGCCGCTGCCCTCACCTCGGCGTCCGCCGCATCCGGCCGGGCGTAGGCGATCGTGTCCCGGACCGTCCCGGCGAACAGGAACGGCTCCTGCGGGACGACTCCCAGCCGGTGGCGGTAACCAGCCAGGTCGAGCCGGGTCACGTCGGTGCCGTCGATGCGCACCACGCCGCCGGTGGCGTCGTAGAAACGCGCGGCCAGCTTGACGACGGTCGACTTGCCGGCTCCGGTCTCACCCACCAGCGCGACGGTCTCCCCGGCGGCCACCCGGAGGTTCACCCCGTCCAGCGCGGGACGCTCGGCGCCCGCGTACCGGAAGCACACACCGACAAACTCGATCTCGCCGGAAAGCCGGCCCACCGGCACCGGGGCAGGCCGGGCCGGGGTGGAGGTAGGTGTGCGCAGCAGATCCGACAGCCGGCGCAGACCCACCTTGGCCTGCTGGTAACCGTCAAACACCTGGGAGAGCTGCTGGATGGGTGAGAAGAACAGGCCGAGGTAGAGCAGATAGGCGATGAGCCCGCCGGTCGTCAGCGATCCGGACGCGACAAGCCCCGCGCCGGCACCGAGAACGAGCGCGGCGGCCAGCTCCGAGCAGAACTCCATGAACGGGAAGTACAGTGCGATGAGGCGTTGCGCACGCAGCCTCGACACCCGGTAACGCTCAGCGAGCGCCCGGAAGTCCGCGATGTTGCGCCCCTCGCGGCGGAAGGCCTGCACCACCCGGATGCCGGCGAGGTTCTCCTGCAGCGCCGCGTTGACCGCGGCGACGCGCTCCCGTGACTCGACGTAGGCCGCCGACGCCTTCGCACGGAAAACCACCGTGGCAAAGACACCGACCGGCACCATCGGCAGCACGACCAGGGCCAGCCGGGCGTTGAGGACCACCAACGCCACCCCCACACCGACGAACGACAGCATGCCGACCACCGCGGTCGTCAGGCCGGTCTGCAGGAATGTCGACAGCGCGTCGACGTCCGTGGTCATCCGGGTCATGATCCGGCCCGAGAGCTCACGTTCGTAGTAGTCCAGGCCGAGCCGTTGCAGCTGGGCAAACGTCTTGACCCGTAGGGTGAACAGCAGGCGCTCACCCAGCCGTCCGGCCACCCGGCCCTGGCTGACCTGCACCGCCCAGGCTGTGAGAACCACGGCGAGCGCCACCGCGGACGTCATGACCAGCGCCGCTCCCGCGGTCCGCGACACACCCGCGTCCACTCCGTGCCGCACCAGCGCGGGCAGCGCGAGACCCGTGCCCGCGTCCAGGACCACGAGCAGCAGGCCCAGGGCGAGCAGCGCGCGCACCCCGCCCAGCAGACGGCGTAAGGAGAAAGCCGGGTCGCCGGCGGCGGCGTCAGCCATCCGCACCCCCACCGCCTCGGTGGCCGGCGGGAGCACCTCGACCCGCGCGAGCAGTTCGGGAGTCGCGGGCATATCCCCGGCCACGCCGCCGAGAACGCGCTGCCCGCCGCCACCGGACGCCTCAGCCGGCCGCGGCCTGAGCGG